>JAFEDM010000452.1 GCA_018241625.1 Pseudomonadota bacterium
TCGGCGTCGCCCTGCCGACCAAGGGGCTGAAGGCCAAGACCCGAATGGCCGCGGCGACCCGGGCCAAGGCCGGGGCGAGCGGCAAGCCCACGACGCCCAAGCCGAAGGGGCCGAAGAAGCCGAAGGCCGGCGCGCCGCGCGGGCGGGCGGCCAAGCTGGCTCGCCCGGGCGTCAAGCCAAAGCGCGCTTCCCGGCCTTCCACTCCGCGAAGGCCACGGTAGAGGTCGGCAGGCCCAGATCGGCCTGGACCAGCTCCACGATCAGTGGCCCGATCTCATCCGGCGGCGTCACGGTCTCGGGGTCTTCGCCGGGGAAGCCTTCCGCCCGCATCTTGGTGCGCATGGGCCCGGGCGACAGCAGGGCGGCGCGGACATTGGTCTGCTCCAGCTCGTCGGCCCAGGTGCGCACCATGTTCTCGACCGCGGCCTTCGTGCTGCCATAGGGGCCGAAGAAGGCCGTCGGGCGCGCCGCGACGCCGGTGGTCAGGAAGATCGCCCGGCCAGCGTCGGACGCGCGCAGCAGCGGCTCGAACGAGCGGATCACCCGATAGGTCGCCGTCAGGTTCACCGCCACCACACGATCCCAGTGCTTGGGCTCGATGTGCGCGACCGGCGTCACCGGCCCGAGGATCGCGGCGGCATGGACAAGAATGTCGATGCGGCCGAAGCGGTTGTGCAGGGCCAGGCCCAGGTGATCGAGGCCGTCGCCCTCGGCGATGTCCATCGGGACCAGGGTGGCGTGCTCGCCGGTGGCGGCGAAGACCTCGTCGTCGAGTTCTGTGAGGCCGCCTTCGGTGCGGGCGACGGCGACGACGTGAGCGCCCGCGGTCGCGAGGGCCAGGGCCGCGGCGCGGCCGATGCCGCGGCTGGCGCCGGTGACGAGGGCGATCTTGCCGGCGAGCGGCCCCTTCGAAGCAGAAGGGTTGGAAGCAGGATGGGCGGACATGGGCGGTGTCCTAGCCGCTCAAGGCTTCGGTGTCTTCCCGGATTGCTTCCGGCCGCTTCGCGTACTGCTGGGCGATGACCGCGCAGGCCATCAGCTGGATCTGATGGAAGAGCATCAGCGGCAACAGCGCCAGACCCGCGGTTGCGGCCGGGAACAGCACACCGGCCATCGGCACGCCGCTCGCCAGGCTTTTCTTGGAGCCGCAGAAGACGATGGCGATCTCGTCCGGCTTGGAGAAACCCAGGGCCCGGGCGGTGAAGAAGGTGGCGGCCAGCACCGCCGCCAGCAGGACGCCGCAGATCACCAGCAGGCGCACGAGGTCGGCCGCGTCGATCTTCGACCAGACGCCTTCGACCACGGCGCCGGAGAAGGCGGTGTAGACCACCAGCAGGATCGAGCCCCGGTCAACGATCTGCACCAGTTTGGCGTGGGCCGAGACCCAGCCGCCCATCCAGCGGCGCAGCACCTGGCCGGCGACGAAGGGCAGCAGCAACTGCACCACGATGGCCCAGGCGGAGCTGGGCGAGATGGCGCTCTGCTGGTGCATCAGGACGCCGACCAGGATCGGCGTCAGCACGATGCCGATCAGGTTCGAGGCGGAGGCCGAGGCCACCGCCGCGGCCACATTGCCGCGCGCGATCACCGTGAAGCCGATCGACGACTGGATGGTCGACGGCAGGCATCCGAGGAAGACGATGCCGCCAGCCAGGGCGGACGGCGTGATCCAGGCGGGCAGGGCGGCGATCCCCAGGCACAGCAGCGGAAAGAGGGCGAAGGTCGAGGCCATCACCACCAGGTGCAGTCGCCAGTGCGTCAGGCCGCCGATCACCGCTTCGCGCGACAGCCGCGCCCCGTGCAGGAAGAACACCAGGCCGATGGCGACCTTGGTGGCCAGGTCGAAGCCCTGGGCCACAAGCCCTCGCGCCGGCAGGAACGACGCGGCGGCGACCATCGACAGGATCAACAGGAGATAGGTGTCGATCTTCAGGCGGCTGAGCAGGCTTGCCGCCTTGGGCGCCGCCACTAGGCGTCGACCAGGAAGGAGAGCTGCCGCTCGGAGAGCTCGTTGCGGCCCTCGGCGATTTCGCGGTCGAGCAGCCGGGTTGGATAGTCTCCGGTGAAATAGTGGTCGGTGAACTGAGGCGTCGCGGCGTCGCGCTGGCTCTCACCCATGGCCCAGTAGAGGCCGTCGACAGAAAGGAAGCCCATCGAGTCGACGCCCAGGATCCTGGCGATCTCCTCGACCGAATGGTTGGCGGCCAGCAGCTTCTCGCGGTCCGGCATGTCGATGCCGTAGAAGTCGGGCCACTGGATCGGCGGCGAGGCGGAGCGCAGGTGCACCTCGGCGGCGCCGGCCTCGCGCACCATGCGAACCACGCGCACGGAATTGGTGCCGCGCACGATGGAATCGTCGATCAGGATCACCCGCTTGCCGGCCAGGACCGAGCGGTTGGGCGACAGCTTCATCCGCACGCTGGATTCGCGCGTCGCCTGGGTGGGCTGGATGAAGGTGCGGCCCACGTAGTGGTTGCGGATGATGCCCATCTCGAAGGGCAGGCCGGCCGCCTGAGCGAAGCCGAGCGCCGCGGGCACGCCGCTGTCGGGCACCGGCACGACGACATCGGCCGGGACCAGGCTCTCCTGCGCGAGGCGCTCGCCCATGCGCTTGCGCACATTGTAGACCGAGCGGCCGTTCACCACGGAGTCCGGCCGGGCGAAGTAGACGTATTCGAAGATGCAGGGTCGCGCCTGCTGCGCCGGGAACGGCTTCAGGCTCTGGATGCCGTTCTTGTCGATGACCACCAGTTCGCCATGCTCGATGTCGCGCACGAACTTGGCGCCGATGATGTCCAGCGCACAGGTCTCCGACGCCAGGATCGGCTTGCCATCCAGGTCGCCCAGCACCAGCGGGCGGATGCCCAGCGGGTCGCGCACCCCGATCAGCTTCTTGTTGGTCAGGGCCACCAGCGCGTAGCCGCCTTCGATCTGCGACAGGGCGTCGATGAACCGTTCCACGAACCGCGGCCGGCGCGATCGGGCGATCAGGTGCAGGATCACCTCGGAATCGGAGGTGGACTGGAAGATCACCCCGTCGGCGACCAGCTGTTCGCGCAGGGTCAGGAAATTGGTGAGGTTGCCGTTGTGGGCGAGGGCCACGCCGCCCGCCTCCATGTCGGCGAACATCGGCTGGACGTTGCGGATCACCGAGCCGCCGGAGGTGGAGTAGCGGGTATGGCCGATGGAGAAGCGGCCGGGCAGGCGCTCGGTCAGGTCGGCGCCGCCGAAGGCTTCGCCCACGTGGCCCATGTGCCGCTCGGTGTGGAACCGCTGGCCGTCGAAGGCGGCGATGCCGCAGGCTTCCTGGCCGCGGTGCTGCAGGGCGTGCAGGCCCAGGGCGGCGAGGCCGGCCGCTTCCGGCACGTCGAAGACCCCGAAGACGCCGCATTCCAACCGGGGCGCGTCATCGGTTTGGTCGAGGAGGATCTGCGAACGTCGCTCGTCAGCGCTCATCGCGTTTCTCCATAAGGTCCTCGATTTCCCGGCGTTGGCGCGCGTCGTAGCCTTCCGACTTCAATCTGTCATCTATGGCGTCGTGTTTTGCCTCGCCCAGGGCGTTGTCGAACGCCGGCTTTATGCGGCCGGCGAGGTCCATCCCGTGCGGCGCGAGCGCCGTGATGGCCTTGCCCATGTCCTGGGCCAAGGGCCAGGTGCTGGCGCCGACGATCCAGTGGGGCCGCAGGTCCTCCGGCGTGGCGGCGGTGAACATCAGGTCGAGCACCCCCAGCACCAGCAGGCCGCGCAGCAGGCCGATCGCCAGGCCCAGGCTGCGGTCGAGCGCGCCCAGGAAGTCGGTCTCCTGGATGTGGCGGGCGATCACCGCGCCGGCGGCGCGCACGATCCCGTAGACGACCACGAACACCAGCAGCAGCGCCGCGCCCGTGGCGAGCCAGCCGGGGTGCAGGAATCTCTGGAAATAGGGCGCGGTGATATGCAGGCTGAAGACGGCGATGGCCGCGCCCATGACCAGCGCCAGCAGGGAGACGACTTCCAGCACCGCGCCGCGGGCGAAGCCGACCGCCGCCGAGATCAGCAGCATGACCAGGACGATCAGGTCGAACTGGGTGAGGCCTAGTCCCATCGAGCCTCCCCGATGCGGGCGATGGCGTCCGCCAGGCGACCCGCGCCGATCGCGCCCATGCCGTTTCCGCCGTCCATGTCCGCCGGTCCCAGCGCCCGACGGAAGCCCAGTTTGGCGGCTTCCTTGAGGCGGCTGTCCATGCGGCTGACCGACCGGACCTCTCCGGAGAGGCTGATCTCGCCGAACACCACGCAATCCTGCGGCAGGGCCTCGTCGAGCGCCGAGGACGCGAGGGCGGCGGCGGCGGCCAGGTCGGCCGCGGGCTCGGTGATGCGCAGACCGCCGGCCACGTTCAGATAGACGTCCCGGTCGCCGAGGCTGAGACCGCAGCGCGCTTCCAGCACCGCCAGCACCATGGCCAGACGACCGGAGTCCCAGCCCACCACCGCGCGGCGCGGCGTGCCGTAGGCGGATGGCGCGACGAGGGCCTGGAACTCCACCAGGACGGGGCGTGACCCCTCGATGCCGGCGAAGACCGCCGCGCCGGCCGCCCGCTGGCCGGAGGTGTTGAGGAACAGGGCCGAGGGGTTGCGCACCTCGCGCAGGCCGGCGTCGCCCATCTCGAAGACACCGATCTCGTCGGTGGCGCCGAAGCGGTTCTTGGCGCCACGCAGGATGCGGAACGGGTAGCCGCGCTCACCCTCGAAGGCGAGGACGGCGTCGACCATATGTTCGATCACCCGCGGGCCTGCGATGGTCCCTTCCTTGGTGACGTGACCGACCAGGACGATGGCGACGCCGCGGCTCTTGGCCAGGCGCACCAGTTCGCCCGCGGCGGCGCGCACCTGGGTGACCGAGCCGGGGCCGGCCTCGTGCGCGTCGCTCCACAGGGTCTGGATGGAATCGATGATGACCAGGTCGAAGGGCTCGCGTTTCAGGCCATCGACGATGGTGCGCAGGGCCGTCTCGGCCGCCAGCTTCACCGGCGCGTCGGCCAGGCCCATGCGCTGGGCTCGCGAACGGACCTGCTCCACCGCCTCCTCGCCGGAGATGTAGGCGCAGCGCGCGCCGCGTCGCGCCGCCTCCGCCGCCACCTGCATCAGCAAGGTCGACTTGCCGACGCCTGGGTCGCCACCCAGCAGGATCGCCGAGCCCGGCACCACGCCGCCGCCGCAGACGCGATCGAACTCCTCAACCCCCGTGGTGATGCGCGGCGGGGCCGGCGTCTCGTCCTTGAGCCCCTCGAAGGCGAGGCCCTTAGCGCGGCTGGTCCCGCGGGCCGGCGCCAGCGCGCCCGGCGGGCGCGACTGCAGCTCTTCCACCAGGCTGTTCCAGGCGTTGCACGCCGGGCACTGGCCCGCCCATTTGGTCTGGACGGCCCCACAGGACTGGCAGGCGTAGACGGCGCCGTCGCGGGCCATGGCGGAACAGACAAGCTCCTGATTCGATATAGGGATCAGTCTAGCTGACCTGAGGGGCGCCCGCCCTGCGCTTGCTGACGCGCGGCATTGGGCTACGCTCAGATAGGAACGACGGGAGAGGGACGCCATGAGCGAAGCGGAGCCGGGTCAGCCGCGAGCGCCGGCCGGCGGGCCGGTGGGGCGGATCCTCAGCCTGCTGCTGCACCCGGCGGAGACCTGGGACCTCATCGCCGACGAGCCCGCGACCATCGAGGGCCTCTACCGGACCTGGGTGCTGCCGCTGGCGGCGCTGCCGGCCGCGGCGACGGCCATAGGCCTGATCTCCTTCCATGGCTTTGTCCTGTTCGGCACCCGCTACCAGCCGAGCTTCCTGTCGATCATCGGCGGCGGCCTGGCGGAATATCTGCTGATCCTCATCGGCACCTATCTGCTGGCCGTGGTGATCGACGTAGCGGCGCCCCGGTTCAGCGGCGAGCACAGCCTGACCCAGGCGTTCAAGCTGGTGGCCTATTCCGGAACGCCGGCCTGGGTCTTCGGTCTCTGCGCGCTGCTGCCCATGGCCGGCGAACTGATCGCCTTCCTGGGCGGTCTCTACAGCCTCTACATCCTTTATCTGGGCCTGCCGAAGCTGATGCGGTCCGATCCGGAGGGCAACCTGACCTACTTCGGCCTGATCCTCGGGGTCTCGGTGCTGATGTTCGTGGTCATCAACACAGTCTCGCACAACGTCAGCGACGTCGGCGGACCGGTCCGGATCTACTAGGCCCCACCCAGATAGGTCCGCTCGGCCCGGCGGCTGAGGCGGACCAGGATCTCGTGGGCGACAGTGCCGCCGGCTGCGGCTAGGTCGTCCAGCAGGGCGTTTGGGCCGAGCAACTCGACGAAGTCCCCCGGCGCCGCCGGCGTGTCGCCGATCTCGATCACGAGCATGTCCATGTTGACGATCATCAACCTTCGCCGCGCGCCGGCCAGCCAGGCGTAGGCCGCGCCCCGCGCCGCGCGGATCACCCCATCGGTGTAGCCGGCGGCGACGACGGCCACGCGGGTCGGCTCCGGGATCTTCAGGCTGTCGCCGTAGCCCAGGATGTCGCCGGGCCGCAGATGGCGCACGTCGAGGATCGGGGCGGCAAGGGTGGCGACCGCCTTCAGGCGGGGATCGGGGACCTCTCGCGGCCCACCGCCGAACAGGCTGATGCCCGGGCGGACAAGATCGAAGCGATAGTCGGCCGTCAGGAAGATCCCCGCCGAGGCGGCGAGGCTGGCGCGCGCCTCGGGGAACAGCGCCCGCGCCTCAAGAAACCGCGCCAATTGACCGGCATTGCGCGGATTTTCCGGTTCGGCGGCCGAACCCAGGTGGCTCATCACCAGGCCGATGTCGAGGCCGCGCAGGCGGTCGATCGCCTGGGTCACGGCGCGCGCTTCCTCCAGCGTCAGCCCTTGGCGGCTCATGCCGGTGTCGACGTTGACCGCCGCCGGCAGGGGCTGGCCCCGGGCCGCGGCGAAGGCCGTCGCGGCCGCGATCTGCGGCAGGCTGCAGAGGACGGGCGTCAGACCGGCCGCCGCCAGGCGCGGCCCGGCGCCGTCAGTGAAGCCATCGAGGATGTAGATGGTCGCCGTCCGGTCCGGGCCCAGGGCGGCGCGCAGGGCCTCGCCCTCGGAGAGGCGGGCGACGAAGAAGCTGCGCGCGCTCTCCGCCCACAGCCGCCGCCCGACCTTGTCCGCGCCCAGGCCGTAGGCGTCGGATTTCAGGACCGGCGCGACCTCCGCGCCGGCTGCCTCGGTGCGCAGGACGGCATGGTTGTGAGCCAGGGCGTCGAGGTCGATCGTGAGGCGGGCGGCCCCGGCGTCTGGTCCCGGCTCGCGCATGGCCGCGTCAGTGGGCGTCGTAGCGGGCGTGGTCGCGCGCCAGGTTGCCGAACTTGGTCAGGTCTTCGTTGAAGGAGAGCTTCACGGTGCCGATCGGGCCGTGGCGCTGCTTGCCGATCACCACTTCGGCGAGGCCGCGGACCTGGTCCATCTGCTCCTGCCACTTGAAGTGCTCTTCGGTGCCTTCGCGCGGCTCCAGGCGCGAGAGGTAGTAGGACTCCCGGTAGATGAACATCACCATGTCGGCGTCCTGCTCGATCGAGCCGGATTCCCGCAGGTCGGCGAGCTGGGGCTTCTTGTCCTCGCGGTTCTCCACCTGGCGGGAGAGCTGGGCGAGCGCGATCACCGGGATCGACAGCTCCTTGGCCAGCGCCTTGAGGCCCTGGGTGATGGCCGAGACCTCCTGCACACGGTTCTCCTGCCGGCTGGAGCCGCCCATGGTGATGAGCTGGAGATAGTCGATGATCAGAAGGTCCAGGCCCACCGTGCGCTTCAGACGCCGGGCGCGGGCGGTGAGTTTGGCGAGCGTGATGCCGCCGGTGTCGTCGATGTAGAAGGGCGCGTCCTGAATCTCGAAGGCGGCGTCGCGCACCCGGCCGAACTCGCTGGCGTCGATCTCGCCCTTGCGCAGGCGGTCGCCGGAGACGCCCGACACCTCGGCCAGGATACGCATGGCCAACTGGTCGGCGCTCATTTCCAGGGAGAAGAAGGCCACCACGCCGCCGCGCACGGTCTTCTTGCTGCCGTCGGGCTGCGGCTCCCAGGCGTAGTTGCGCGCCACATCGAAGCCGATGTTGGAGGCCAGCGCGGACTTCCCCATCGAGGGGCGTGCGGCGAGGATGATCAGGTCGGACGGGTGCAGGCCGCCGACCTTCTGGTCGAGATCGATGAGGCCGGTGGAGATGCCGGCCAGGCCGCCGTCGCGGCTGTGGGCTTCCGCGGCCAGGGTGACGGCGCCGTTCAGCGCCTCGGTGAAGCTGACGAAGCCCTGGGAGACGCCGCCGGTCTCGGCCAGGGCGTAGAGCTGCTGTTCGGCCGCCTCGATCTGGTCGCGGGCGGACAGCTCCGGATCGCCCTCGGTGGCGGACGCGGCGATGTCGCCGCCGATGCGGATCAGGTCGCGGCGCAGGGCCAGGTCGTAGATCGCGCGCGAATAGTCCGGCGCGTTGGCCGCCGGCGGGGCGCGTTCCACCAGGTCGGCGAGGTAGCGCACGCCGCCCAATTCCTCGAAGCCCACGTCGCGGGCGAACTGCTCGGCCAGCAGGATCGGCTCGGCCAACTGGCCTTTGCGGATATTGCCCTCGATGGCGGCGAACAGCCGCTGGTGGAACGGCTCGAAGAAATGCCGCGCCTGCAGGTAGTCGCCGATCCGCTCGAACGCCGAGTTGTCGTAGAGCAGGGCGCCCAGCAACGCCTGTTCGGCCTCGATGTTGGCCGGCGCGTGGCCGATCGGCGGGTCGTTTGAGACCGGTCGCAGGTCGAGGGCGGGGACAAGGGCCATGACCCTTCGATAGCCCATAGGCGGGGCGTTGAGCATCGGCGGAAACGCCGCGCCCGTCGCTTTCAACAGAGAATTGAACGCCTGTGGAAAAGCCTGCGCGGGTTGCAGGCTGAACCGTGAAAAAGGCGGGCTGGAAGACCAGCCCGCCTCATCCGTCCCCAGAAGGTATCGGCCGCGCCGGATCGACGCGGCCTCAGATCACCATTGCACGCTCAGGCGGCCATAGACGAAGCGGCCGTCGAAGCCGAAGGGCGAGAAGCCGGTGAACGGCGCGGCGCCCGTCGTGTTCAGCGCCACCGGGATCTGCCGCGGATAGGCGTCGAACAGGTTGTCCGCGCCCAAAGCCACCGTCACGTTGTGCGGCAGCTTGTAGCGGCCTTCCAGGTCCCACAGCGTCCGCTCGCCGGTGTGCACGTCGGCGCTGCCGTCGAGGTTGGTGCCAGGGGCCAGCACGTCGCCGTAGAAGGTGGAGCGCAGGGTCGCGCCCCAGTTGTCCTTCGACCAGTCGCTCTGCAGGGTGATCTTGTACTTCGGCTGGCCATGCTCGAAGCGCTGCACCGCCTGGCGCGCGAACAGCGACATCGGCACCGGCAGGATGGTGATCGGCGTCGCCGGGGTCTTGGTCACCTTGACCATGTTCTGGTTGGCGCTGGCCGACAGGTTGAAGTCCCCGAAGTCGGTCGGCAGGCGGTAGCTCACGCTGTAGTCGACGCCCTGGCTGTGGGTGTCGACGCCGTTCAGGAAGAAGCGGGCCGCCGAGGCGCCGAAGGGCTGCAGCAGGTTGAAGATCACCGCCGCGTCGGTGCCGGCCGCCGCGGTGGCGCTGCCGGTCAGGGTTTCGGAGAGCACGATCTTGTTGAACACGTCGATCTGGTAGGCGTCGACGGTGATCTCCAGCCGGTCGTGGTGGAAGACGAAGCCCGCCGAGTAGTTGCCCGACTTCTCGGCTTCCAGCGGCTTGCCGCCCAGCACCTTTCCGGTGGGGCTGGTCGACGGGAAGGTGCCCGTGTCGAACGGCACGCCGTTGATGAACAGGATCGAGGTGGAGGTGAAGTACTGCTGCTGCAGGCTGGGCGCGCGGAAGCCGCTTTCCGCCGAGGCGCGCAGGGCGAACTCCGGCGTGACGTCGGCGCGCAGGCCGATCTTGCCCGAGGTCGAGTCGCCGAAGTCGGAATAGTGCTCCTGGCGGATCGCGGCCGAGGCGGTGAACCAGTTGGTGATCTTGTCCTCGAGGTCGAGATAGACGCCCACGTTGGAGCGGCTCTTGTCGATCACGTTCTCCGGCGTGAAGCCGGAGAAGCCACGCGATCCGAGCGCCAGGGTCGGCGCGACCGTGCCGCGCTGATAGGAGCCGGGTTCGCCGGCGCCGATCTTGAACTGCTCGTTGCGCGCTTCCAGGCCGAACGCCACGGTCAGCGGCGCGGCGGTGCCGATGTCGAACTCACGGCTGAAGTCGGCGTTGCCCACGGTCTGGTCGTAGGTCATCTCACCCGCATAGAAGGAGTGGGGCGACGTCGGACCCAGCGACGGGTTGAGCGTGTGCTCGACGCCGTACTGCAGGCGGTTCCAGCCATAGTCGGCGCTGAAGGTCGATTTCCAGCCGGCGATGGTGCCGACCAGCTGGCCGCCGATGCTGAAGTCGTCGGCGTGGGTGTTGATCAGCGGCAGATAGCCGTTCGGATAGACCGAGGGGATGTTCTGGGTCGCGTCGTTGGGGGCGCGGAAGGTCGCCGCGGTCTCCGAGTGGCGCAGCTGGCCGCCGGCCCAGAACTTGGCTTCCCAGCCGTCCGCCAGAGGCTTGCCGCCGTTCAGGTAGAGGGTGGATTCCTCGACCGAGCCGTCGCCGAACCGCGAGGTGACGCCCAGCGCCGGGAAGCGCGGGTCCTTGTCGGAGCGGTTGGTCGGGTCCTGGTTCTTGTACTGGGCCGAGATGGTCAGGAAACCGTCCGAGCCGAGCTTCAGGCCCTGCCAGCCGGCCACCGTGGTGATCTGGCCGTCATCCATGTGGCGCGAGCCGCCCAGGTAGTTGAAGCGGGTGATGTGCTCGCCGTAGGTCGCCTCGGCGCCGCCGCCGTGGTCGGCTTCGCGCAGGCCGATGTTGATCACCCCGGCGATGGCGTCGGAGCCGTAAAGAGCCGAAGCGCCGTCACGCAGCACCTCGATCTTGCTGATGGCGATTTCCGGGATGGTGTTCAGGTCCACCGCCGCCGAACCGCGGCCCACCGAGCCGTTCAGGTTGACCAGGGCGGAGGTGTGGGCGCGCACGCCGTTGATCAGCACCAGGGTCTCGTCCGGGCCCTGGCCGCGCAGGGTGAGCGGACGCACGGAGTCGGTGCCGTCGGTGTTGGACGGACGCGGGAAGTCCAGCGAGGGCACAACGGCCGCCAGGGCTGCGGCCAGTTCGGTCGAACCGCGCTGCTGCAGGGTCTGAGACGTGACCACGTCGACGGGCGCGATGGTCTCGAGGCGGGACTTGGGCTCCGCGCGGCTGCCGGTGACCACCAGCTCTTCCACGTTCGCGGTCGCCGCGGCGTTCGACGCCAGCTTGGACTGAGCGAAGGCGCCGGTCGCAATGAGGCTGGCCGCCGAAACGGCGGAGAACAGAAGTATGCGAGTTTTCATGTATTTAATCCCGTACTTGCAACGGGTTCGCCCCCGTCACGGCCCTAGTGGAGCTTAGCTAGGCCGGTTCGGGACGGCGTAAATGACAATTTGGCCACAGTGCATAAAAAAGGGCGCGGAGATGGCCTCCGCGCCCCTTCTCTTTGACGATGGTGTGGCGATTAAGCCTCGCCGAACGTCTCTTGCTGGCCGGCGCCGCCTTCCAGCAGGTCGGCTTGCGCCTGCTCGTCGGCGATGCGCTCTTCGGCGAACTGCGTCTCGATGACGTTCTCGCCGCGGGCCTGGCGCTCGGCCTCGTCCGCGCTGCGGGCGATGTTGAGCGAGATCGTGA
This sequence comes from Pseudomonadota bacterium, assembly GCA_018241625.1. Lineage (GTDB taxonomy): Bacteria > Pseudomonadota > Alphaproteobacteria > Caulobacterales > Caulobacteraceae > Phenylobacterium. The sequence continues at coordinate 11,766 of JAFEDM010000452.1, forward strand.
CGGTCACTTCCGGGTGCAGGCGGACCTTCACCTCATGAACGCCGAGCGTCTTGATCGGCTTGTCGAGCACGACCATCGCGCGGTCGACCTTCGAGCCGCCCTCGGCGTTGATCGCGTCGGCTACGTCGCGGCCGGCCACCGAGCCGTAGAGCTGACCGCTCTCGCCCGCCTGGCGGATCATCACATAGGACGAGCCGTCGAGCTTTTCGCCCGCCTTGCCGGCCGTGTCCTTGGCCTTGGCGTTGCGCGCTTCGATCTCGGAGCGCTGGGCTTCGAAGACCTTCAGGTTGGCGGCGTTGGCGCGCAGCGCCTTGGACCGCGGCAGGAGGAAGTTGCGGGCGTAGCCGTCCTTCACGGTGACCACGTCGCCGAGGCCGCCCTTGCCTTCAACCCGTTCGAGCAGAATGACTTTCATCTGTGCGGCCCCTTACTTCACGACGTAGGGGAGGAGCGCCAGGAAGCGGGCGCGCTTGATCGCCTTGGCGAGCTCACGCTGCTTCTTGGCCGAGACGGCGGTGATGCGCGAGGGGACGATCTTGCCCCGCTCTGAGACGTAACGCTGCAGCAGCTTCACGTCCTTGTAGTCGATCTTCGGCGCGTTGGCGCCCGAGAACGGGCACACCTTGCGGCGACGGAAGAAGGGCCGGCGCGCGCCGCCGCCCGAGGCCCCGCCGGCGGCGGGCGCTTCCACAGTGGTTTCGTCGGTCATCAGAAGGCTCCTTGCGGGGCGTCGTCACGGCGCTCGCGATCACGGTCGCGGCGGGCGAGGATGGGGCTGAGCTCCAGGTCCAGTTCGTCGACGCGGACGGTGAGGTACCGCAGCACGTCTTCGTTGATGGACAGCTGGCGTTCCATCTCCTTCACCGCGTCGGCGGGGGCGTCGATGGCCAGCAGGGAGTAGTGACCCTTGCGGTTCTTCTTGATGCGATAGGTCAGGTTGCGCAGGCCCCAGTACTCGATCTTGGCCACCGTGCCGCCACCGGCTTCCACCAGGGCTTTCAGGGTGTCGTTGAGGGCTTCGGCCTGTTGCGGCGAGATATCCTGCCGCGAAATGACGACGTGCTCGTAGAGCGCCATAGGTTCCTTCTTCCGGCTGGGAGGGCGGCGCGTCCGGTGGCGGAAGGTCCGCCGGATACGATGGTTCTCGCCGCGGCGGCCGGGGGTTTCCCGACCCATTGAGGCTCCGCGAGAGACCGCTCTCCGTGAAGAGGCGCGCTGATAGGGGAAAACCGCCGTCGGCGCAAGGTTTTATGGGGCGGCGGGACCACATGGAAACGCCGCCCGGGCGCGGGGCCAGGGCGGCGCATGGTCTACCGACGATTGTCGTCCTACTTTTTCAGCGCCTTCACGGCGGCCAGGGTCTTGTTCACGTGGTCGGACGGATCCAGCGACGAGTAGACGTCGGCGACCTGGCCGTTCTGCGCGATGACGTAGGAGGTGCGGTTCGACCAGTCGGGCTTCTGGGCCAGGATCGCGTCATATTCCTTGGCGATCTTGGCGCCCGGATCCGAAGCCACGGGGAACTTGCCCCCGCAGTGTTCCGTCTCTTTCGAGAAGTCGGCCAGCTGGTCGACGTTGCCGGCGGTCACCCCGATCACCGTGGCGTGCTCGGCCTTGAACTGGTCGATGGCCTCGGAGAACAGATGGGCCTCGATGTTGCAGCCCTTGGTGTGGGCGGCCGGGAAGAAATAGACCACCACCGGGCCCTTCTTCAGGGCGTCCGACAGCTTGTAGTTGAATTGGTTGCCGGCCAGGAAGGCGGGCGCGCTGAAGTCCGGCGCCTTGGTCCCGGCCTTGAGCTCGGCGGAAGCGGCGGTGGCGATGGCGGCGGCGGCGATCGCCCCGACGGCGAGGCTGGCGATGAGCGTTTTCATGGAGGTCTCCCCTGGCGTTCTGGCGGCCTTGAGCGAGGCTTTCCTACACGTGCGGGGAGGGCTTGTCGCGGGGAAGCTGACCCCGCGTCAGTTGTAGGCCACGGTGACGGTGAAGCTGCCGGTGTAGTCGCCGCTGGGGGTCGTCGAGCTCAAGGGCGCGGTGGCGCCGACGCCGAAGACGAAGGACCCCTGTGAGCCGAGATTGCCGCTCAGCACCGGCGCGGCCGAGGAGTTCGAGGTCGTGACGGTCAGGGCCTGAGGCCCGCTCATGGTGAAGGTCGGCGGCACGGTGACGGTGAAGGCCTGACCGCCTTCGCCGGTGATGTTGAAGGTCGCGCGGGTGGGCGAAGGCGAGTCCAGGCCGACGGCGTTGGTCAGGGTGCGTAACCCCGTGACGGCGTCGATGGACACCGAGCCGGAACCGGCCACGGGCCGCTCGACCCGCCCGAAGCTGAGGTCGGAGGTCTTGCTGACGGCGATCGAGCGGATGACGGTGGCCAGGAACCGTCCCGTGCCGCCGCTGGTCGGCGTGGTCTCGGAGACGGCGGCGGTGAAGTCGGCTTCGGCGGGGCCGGTGGGCAGCCCGGAATCGTCGCCGGCGATGGCGAAGTCCGCGCCCACGAAGAAGGTCACCGAGGCGTTCGGCCCGACCGGCGCGATGGTGAAGGCCGCCTGGCCCGGCGGCCCAGGGCCACCGGTCAGCTGGGCGGTGCCCATGACGAAGGTGAGGCGAGTGAGAGACCGTGCGCGCCCAATCGGTGATCCGGCCGCGGTCAGGCGGACGTTGACGTTGTGCGTGCAGTCGCCGGCGACCTGCGGCGCGCAGGCGACCGTCACCGTGGCCCGCGTGGAGCTGTTGACCGAGCGCGTTGCTGTGCCGGAGACGACGGTCACGCTGCCGGCGGTCGGGTCGATGCGGAAGTCGGTGTCGCCGGACGCGGCGGAGGTCACCACACCCAGGTCCGCGCTGGCGACGGTGACGGTGTAGAGCGACGCCGCCCGAGCGGTGAGGGGGACGGCCCATGATGCGGCGAGCGCGAGGACCAGCGACAGCAGGCGCGCGTGGCGGACCCCGAAAAGCCTTGCTGTCACGAACAACTCAAACGCCCCGCCTCGTAGGGGCTACAGTCTAGCCGTAAGCGCCGGCGACGCACAGCGCCGCAGGGCTAGCGGGGTTGCGGCGTGTCGGCGCGCCCCTCGAACTCGATCTGCGCGGTGACGTCTGGCGTGATCGAGCCGTCGGGCTTGATGAGGATGGTGACCGGCGCGGTCAGTCGCATGCGCAGGCGGCTCGCCTGCTCCTTGTCCAACTCAAGGCGATAGGTCCCGGCCGGCAGATCCTGGAAGTTCACCGAGCCGTCGAACTCGGTCACTCCGTCGATCGCCGCGCCCTTTTCGTCGACCAGCCGCACACGGGTCGCTGACAGGCCGATCGGCGGCTGGTCAGGCCTGCGCAGGCGGACGTTGACCATCACCTCGCCGGTTGGGCGCAGGGGATATTCGATCTCCGCCACGCCACCTGGCCGGGGCGTGAACTCCACCACGGTCGGCGGGGCCTTGACCCCCACGTTGGCGGTGTCGTTCAGCCCGACCAGCAGGCGCGCGGTCGGCGCGGCGCCGAAGCCGGAGATGTAGGCGCGGCCCTGGGCGTCGGTCGTGGCCTTCAGCTCGCCGCCCTCGAGGGTGATCCCGGCCACGCCCCGCTCGCCCGGATCCCACCGGCCGTTGCCGTTTGTGTCAATGAAGGCGTGGAAGGCCACCGAGCCGCCGGAGCCGGGGCCGGAACGCGTGAGCTGGTAGCCCGACTTCGGATTGTAGCCGATGCCGAAGTTCATCTGCGCGCCGAAGCGCCAGGCGTTCTGGTGCGTGTCGTACTGGCCGGTCAGCGCCAGGTCGCCGTACCGGGTCCGCGTCGTGCTGCCGACCACCAGTTCGAGGTCCTTCGGCGTGTCCAGCCGCTCGGTCGCGCCCAGGCGCAGGGACCAGCGGTCGGTGATCGGACGGTCGATCAGCACCTCGAGGCCGCTCAGGCGAGGGCTGGGCGCGAAGTCGTAGTCGAGGGTCGTGCGCACCTGCCAGCGATAGTTCCGGAAGGTCGACAGCGACAGGAAGCCCTTGACCAGGTCGTTGGTGGCGCCCTGGGCGGAGGTCGTGGCGTCGTACTCCAGGCCGGTGGAGTAGAGGATCGACCCCAGGGAGGCGGAGCCGCGCAACTGACCGATCCAGGCGGTCCCGCCGTCCGCGTAGGAATCGCGCAGCGCCCGCAGCGAGACCGGGATCACCCGGCCG
>JAFEDM010000453.1 GCA_018241625.1 Pseudomonadota bacterium
CGTCCGCCGTGGCGTCCGAGGCGCTGGGGCTGCGGGTCACCGTCCGGCTGTGGGTCACGACGCGCTGGCCCTGCGGCGCGCTTGCGACCCGCGTGGTGTGGGTCACCGTCTTGGTCGACGGCGTCGCCTGGGCGACCTGGGTGGTGCTGGTGCTGGTGCTGGCCGGCGCGTTCGCGGCCGTGTCCACCGGCGGGGTCGGCGCCGTCTCGGCCGCGCCGTTCGGGCCGCCGGGCGTCAGCTCGGCCACGCTCTGGTTGTGCGGCTGGGTGGCGTACCAGCCGGCCGCGGCGACGGCGCCCAGCACCACGATGCCGGCGACGATCGCGATCGGGGCGGTCGAGTTCTTCATGCCGCTGCTGGCGCTGCCGCCGGTGCGGCGCGCGGCGCCGCCCGTGCTGCGGGCGCGGGTCTTGCCGCGATCCCAGCTGGGGACGCCGGCGAACGGCATCTCCGACTGCGGCTGCGGCGAAGCGGTGAAATCCTCGGAAGACGCGTTGAAATCCATGGTCATGAGTCCCTCCAGGGGTGGGGAATGTCGGAGGCTGAAAACGACCGCCGGTGGGCCCGGTTCCGCTTGCCGCATGGCCCAGCTTCGCCCGTGGCGATTTTCGGGCGGCCCGACAACCTGAGTCGTAACGCGGATATTTTTCGATTGAATCCAATTCGTTAGAAAGCCGACAGGAGAAACGGCTTGCGCATGACCGATGCCCGATCGCGGCTCTGCCGGCGCCAAATGACCTTATTTCCGACCTTGTGCCGGCTTGGCTTTGTCAGGGTTTACTTGACATCCGTCCGGCGCCTGGGATACCCCTCTCTGTCAGGAGCAACCTGACGAGGCCGCCATGCCCGAAGCCAAGCCCAGGAAAACCGCCCGCACCGCCGAGGAGGCCAAGGCCCGCCGCAAGCTGGAGCGGTTCACCGGCCGCAAGCTGCCCAAGGCGCTGCACTGCTCCTTCTGCGGCAAGTCCCAGCACGAGGTGGCGAAGCTCATCGCCGGGCCGGCGGTGTTCATCTGCGACGGCTGCGTCGGCATGTGCAACGACGTGATCGCCGAGCGGCCGATCCCCGACAGCGGCTACGCCAAGCCCCTGGAGCGCTCGACCGAACAGCTCCTCACCCTGATGGGCTCGGTGAACTACGCCGCCGACGCCAGCCGCGACTTCCTGCAGCAGATCGTCGACACCCTGCGTGGCCGCGAGGTCAGCTGGGCGGACATCGGCCAGGCGCTCGGCGTCTCGCGCCAGTCGGCCTGGGAACGGTTCTCGTGAGGGACCGGTAATCGCCGGCTCACCCCACGCGCGAACCGTCGTAAAGGTCTGATTAATCAATTGTGTCCGCGGCGCCGCGCTTTCCGGGCGCCGAGCCGGTGCGGCGTCTTGCGCGCGCCGCTGGAGCTTGACCCCGTGTCCGGCGCGCTTCCAAGCTGGCGGCGTCGTCGGAGGTGTGGATGCCGCTCAAAGCCAGGCTACAGCGCGAATGGCGCTTCCTGCGCGGCCTCAATCGGACGCTGAAACGCGTCAAGACGATCGCCTCCGACAGCCCGAACCTGGTCTGCGACGACCTGCAGGCGGCGGTGGACGAGTTCCGCGACCGCACCGCCATGACCTTCGAAGGCCGCACGGTCACCTACGCCGAGCTCGACGCCATCGCCAACCGCTTCGCCCACTGGGGCAAGGGCCAGAACCTGCGCCGCGGCCAGACGGTGGCGCTCTTCATGCCCAACCGGCTGGAGTACTTCGCGGTCTGGTACGGCCTGTCGAAGATCGGCGTGGTCACCGCGCTCATCAACAACCAGCTGTCCGGCCTGGCGCTCGCCCACTGCCTGAACATCTCCGGCGCCGCCTGCGTGATCGTCGACACCGAGACCTCGCCGGTGTTCGAAGCCGCCAAGGGCCTGCTGGAACGGCCGCTGCTGCAGTGGGTGCTGGGCCCGGCCCACGGCGAACAGCGCGACCTGGTCCAGGCGCTGAAGAGCTGCTCCAGCCTGCCGCCGGACAAGTCCGTGCGCGAGGACATCCGCGCCCGCGACACCGCGCTCTACATCTTCACCTCGGGCACCACCGGCCTGCCCAAGGCGGCCCGCATCACCCATGTGCGCGCCCAGCTCTACATGCGCGGCTTCGCCGGGGCGACCGGGTCGAAGCCCACCGACCGCATCTATGTCGCCCTGCCGCTCTATCACGCGACCGGCGGGCTCTGCGCGCTCGGCGCGGCCTTCCTGAACGGCGGCTCGGTCTTCCTGCGCCGCAAGTTCTCGGCCAGCCACTTCTGGCCAGAGGCGGTGGCCGAGGGCTGCACCATGTTCGTCTATATCGGCGAGCTCTGCCGCTACCTGGTCAACCAGCCGCCGGGCGACGACGACACCCGCCACAAGATCCGCCTGGCCTTCGGCAACGGCCTGCGCCCCGACATCTGGCCGGTGATGAAGAGCCGCTTCCGCATCCCGGAGATCCTGGAGTTCTACGGATCGACCGAGGGCAACGTCTCGATGTTCAACTTCGACGGCCGCGAGGGCGCCATCGGCCGCGCGCCCAAGTGGCTGCGCAACCGGTTCAACATCCGGCTCATCCAGTTCGACGTCGAGACGGGCGAGCCGGTCCGCGGCCTGAACGGCCTGGCGGTCGAGTGCGGCCCGGGCCAGGTCGGCGAATGCGTCGGCCACATCGGCGGCGACGCGCGCAGCGAATACGCCGGCTATGTCGACAAGGCCGCCTCGGACAAGAAGGTGCTGCACGACGTCTTCGAAAAGGGCGACCGCTGGTTCGCCACCGGCGACCTGATGAAGACCGACGCCGACGGCTACTTCTATTTCGTCGATCGGATCGGCGACACCTTCCGCTGGAAGGGCGAGAACGTCTCCACCAACGAGGTGGCTGAGCGCCTGCTGGTCTGCCCCGGCGTGAAGGAGGCCAACGTCTACGGCGTGAGCGTCGAGGGCAACGAGGGCCGCGCCGGCATGGCCGCCCTGGTGGTCGGTCCGGAGTTCGACATCGGCCAGTTCGGCGAGGCGGTGGCCCGCGACCTGCCGCCCTACGCCCAGCCGCTGTTCGTCCGCGTCCTGCCCGCCCTCGACACCACCGGCACCTTCAAGACCCGCAAGCTGGAGCTGATCGCCGACGGCTACGACCCGGCCAAGATCAAGGGCCCGCTGTTCTTCCACGACCCCAAGAAGGGCTATGTGAAGGTGACCAAGAGCGTGTTCGAACGCATCGGCTCTGGGGCGATCAAGATCTAGCGGCGCTAACAGCGCCTCGTTTCGCCCGGAAGTGGCGCAAGACGGCCCGAATAGGCGGCCAGTCGAATGTCACCGGCAGCGCACTGCCGCGGGTCCAAAGCGGCCTCCGACGCCATCGGGAGTGCGCCGACTGCGACTTTAGGTGATCGCAGAGATCATCCTGCCACCGCGCGCAACGCCTTCGCGACGAGGGCGGGGTGGCTGAGGTGTAGCCAGCGGCCGCCCTCGGCCACCACCTCGACGGTGGCGCCCGGGACCAGGTCGCGGCCGTAGCGGCTGGCTAGGCCAGGGTCGAACACCGGGTCGTGCCCCCCGACCAGGACGCGCCACGCCGATCCATCCGCAAGTCGGGGCGGTTCCATGCCTTCCCCGTGCGCCAGGCTCTCCTGCAGGAATCCGTCGACGCCGATGGCGGCCTGGCGGGCCGCGCGGATCAGGTCGGCGGCCAACGCCGGGTCTTCAAGAACGCGCTCGTCGGGTGGCGAGCCGCGGATGAGCTGGCGGTGGAACTGCACGGCGGCGGCGTTGCTGGTCCGGTCGGTGAGCGCGCGGACGAACGGCGCCATGAAACGCGGATGGTCGAACACCAGGCGCTTGGTGAGCCCGCTGATCCCGGTGCGTGGCCGATCGTAGGACGCGGGCAGGCCGATGCCGAGCAACAGGCCGCCGGCCACGCGACCGGGATTCGCGAGCGCGAAGCGGAACAGCGGCGTCACGCCCCCGCGCGCCAGGGCGTGGACCCGGTCCAGCTCCAGGGCATCCAGCACCTCGGCCAGGTCGCGGACCCCGGCCTCGGCGAAGTCGCCGTCCACCCAATCGCTCAGCCCGAAGCCCGCACGCTCGACCGCGATGGGGCGGAATCCCTCGGCCTGGAGGGCGCGCACGGTCACCTGCGGCAGGTGACGGCCCTGCATCTGGGCGTGGCAATAGACAACCGGCTGGCCGTCCGCCGGCCCGTGGTCGCTGACCGCGACGTGCCCCTCGGCCCAGCGGCGGCGGATCAGGCGGAGCGGCTCGCGCGACAGAGCCGCGTCGACGTCGACATCGCAAGCGGTGGCGAGCCCCGACAGGGCTTCGATCTCGGCGAGCAGCCGTCCCAGGTCGGCGGCGTTGACGACCCCGCAGGCGTCGTAGACGACCTTGAGTGCATCCTTGGCCGCATGCGACGCGAGCCCCAGCGCACGGGCCGCATCGTCGCGCGTGGCGCCGTTGGCGATCGCCAAAGCAAGGCGCGCCTGGCGGTCCGTCAGCGCGAAGAGATCGCCCAGCACGCGAGCCATATCGCGGTGCGGGCTGGTGTCGCCCGCGACCACGGCCAGCAGGGCGCGCAGCGCATCGGCCTGCCGCCGGGCGCCGACCTTGCGCAGGATGCTGGCCAGCAGCTTGCGGCCGGTCTCGTAGGCGATGCCCTGCGCGGCGCAGGTGGCGCGCAACTGGCCGTGGCGCGCCAGCCCCTGCGCGACGCGCAGCTCGGCCTTGGTCAGCCCGAAGGCCCCGCCCGCCCGCACCCAGCCATCGGCGCTGGGGCGGAAGGCGACGACCGCGTGGCTTGCCGTCCCCTGGCGCAGGGCCGCCGTCACCGCCTCCGACAGGGGCCAGTTACGCGCCAGCGACCAGTCGGCCGCGGCGAGAGCGACGGGGCGGCCGCGCCGGTCCTGGGCGACGACGGTCAGCCGCGACCGGGCGCCCGCCACGTCGCGCACGACGCTCTCCAGCACGCCGGCCTCACTGAGCCAGTCGCTGAAGCTGTCGTCGCAGGCGACGAGGCGGCCGGTCCCGTCGCAGGCGGCCGATGCGAAGGAGGGGCCGACCAGCACCAAGTGGCGTCCGGCGCTCTGGGCGACATTGGCCTCGATCGCGGCCAGCAGGTCGTCGGGCTGGGTGGCGAGCGCCTCCTCCAGCGCTGCCGGGTCGGTCAGCATCAGCGTAACCGGCGATACGGCCCGGTCGGCGCGTCGCAGACGTTCCAGCAGTTCGGCGCCTGGCGTGTCCATTTGACGGAGCCTGCCGAACCAAGTCGCTGATTCATACCCCAATTGGGGGTGATGGCGGCCAGGGCGGGCCCTAACCGGTGTGGCCATCGACGCGGCGCCGCATGGAGGCAGAGGGCGCGTCGGCAAGGGAGTCACATCGTGCGTTTCATCACTCGTGCAAGCGTCGTCATCACGTTGGCGGCGGCGCCGCTGGCCATCACCGAACCCGCTCAGGCGGCGGTCAACATCACCATCCAGCAGACCAGCTCCAACCTGATCACCGCGACTTTGAGCGGCAGCCTGAACACCTCGATGCTGCAGGCCTATACGTCCGACCTGACCTCTTCCCAGGTCCAGAGCAGCTACGGCATCCTCGGCTTCGGCTTCGGCTATCTGACGACCTATCGTGGCCTGGACGGATACTGGTCCGGCCCCTCGTCCTGGGATCAGGTCAACGCCGTCGGCCTCGCAGTCAGCCAGGCGATATCGTGGTCGGGCGACCGGTTCCTGATCGAAGGCAACTATGGCCGCGTCTCGTTGGCGCCGACCTACGTCTCCGGCGCGGCCCTGAACGGAACCGAAACGTTCGAGGGCACGCTCGCAAGCCTGGGGCTGAGCCCCGGGACCTATGTCTATACCGCGGGGCGGGAATCGGTGACCGTCGCCATCGGCGAGTCCGGCAAGGGCGCTGGCGGCGGCGCGGTTCCGGAGCCCGCAACGTGGGGGCTTATGATCGTCGGCTTCGGCCTCGTCGGCGCGACCCTGCGCAAAAGAGGCGTCGCCGCGGCTTGACCGTCGCCTTTCGGGGGCGAACGCCTGTTCACCGACCCCATGGGCCGGCTACACCGCGCAGCGTGAGCTGCGGGCAGAAGATCGGCCGCGTGCCGGCTTCACCATCGGCCCGCGGCGGTGTCCTCTGCAGTATTTGGATGGCCGCATGGGGTCGGCAGCGAACCACACGCCTTTAGCGCACCTGAATGTCCGCCGCCGTTGCGGGACCCGGTGTCGGCTAATGGCGCAAAGCGGATGCGTCTGCGGAGTGACCGCCGGCTCGAGATCGAAGGCGTGGCGACCTCGGCATCCACTCGGCGGCTCGGCGGCGACTAAGGGGCAAGAGCTCCACCTCAAGGGACATCATGCGTAAGCTTCTCCTCGGCCTCGTGGCCGCCGTTTCCGTCGCGACCGCCGCCTCGGCGCAAACCCAGCCGGCGGCCGCGGCCGACCCCAATCGTCTGTTCACGGATTCCAGGCTGGTGGTCCGCGACCGCTTCTCCGACGAGATCGTCGGCAAGGGGCCCGACCTGGTGCTGATCCCGGGCCTGGCGTCCTCGCGCGCCACCTGGAAGGCGACCGCCGAGCGGCTGCGCGGCCACTACCGCCTGCACCTGATCCAGATCGCCGGCTTCGCGGGCGAGCCGGCGCGCGCCAACGCCGCCGGCGAGGTGATGATCCCCACCGCCGAGGCGATCGACGCCTATCTCGTCGAGCAGAAGCTGACGCCGGCGACGGTGATCGGCCACTCCCTGGGCGGCACGACCACCCTGTACCTGGCCGAGACGCACGGCGACCACCTGAAGAAGGCGATGATGGTCGATGCCCTGCCGTTCTTCGGCGGCGTGACCAATCCGAACGCCACGGTCGAGACCATCCGCCCCATGGCCGAGAAGCAGCGCGACGCCATGCTGGCGGCCGCGTCCAAGGGCCCGATGACGCCCGAGCAGCTCGCGCCGCAGATGCGGGCCATGTCCAAGGTCCCGGCCACCCAGATGCTGGTCGCCGGCTGGGGCGTGGCCAGCGACCGCACGGTGGTGGCGCGGGCCATGTACGAGGACCTGCTGCTCGACCTGCGGCCCGGCCTGACCTCCGTCCACACGCCGATCACCCTGGTCTATCCGGACAACACCCCGCTCGGCACGCCGCCCGGGATGATGGCCAGGATCTACCCCGCCCTCTACGCGCCCTCGCCGAGCGTGAAGACGGTGGAGGTGAAGGACAGCCTGCACTTCGCCATGCTGGACCAGCCGGAAGCGTTCAACGCGGCGCTGGACGCCTTCCTTTCCGGGAAGTGACGCGCCTATGGTGCGGCTCGTTTCCAGTCGGGGGTGAGCCGCATGCGTCCTGTTTTCCGCCAAGTCCTGCGATATGGCCTTTTCGCCGGCGCCGCCGCGCTCGTCGCCACCTCGGCTGAGGCCGCGGGCAAGCTCGACGTCGCCAAGGCCAAGGCCCAGATCGACGCGGGCCTGGCCAAGGACTACGGCGGCCTCGACGCGCTCTACAAGGACATCCACCAGCACCCCGAGCTGGCGTTCCAGGAGAACGAGACCGCCGCCAAGCTCGCCAAGGAGATGCGGGCGCTGGGGTTCGAGGTCACCGAGCACGTCGGCAAGACCGGCATCGTCGCGGTCCTGAAGAACGGCGCCGGCCCCACGGTCATGGTGCGCACCGAGCTCGACGCCCTGCCGATGGAGGAGAAGACCGGCCTCCCTTACGCCAGCCATGCTGTCCAGATGTGGCAGGGCAAGCCCACGCCGGTGGACCACAGCTGCGGCCACGACATCCACATGGCCGCCTGGGTCGGCGCGGCCCAGCGGCTGGTCGCCATGAAGAGCCAGTGGCATGGGACCCTGGTGTTCATCGGCCAGCCGGCGGAGGAGGCGATCGGCGGGGCCCGGGCGATGATCGCCGACGGCCTGCTCACCCGCTTCCCCAAGCCGGACATCGGCTTCGCCCAGCACGTGGGGCCGGGGCCGGCCGGGACCGTCAGCTACCGGGCCGGCGTGAACTCCTCGAGCTCCGACGGCTTCGAGATCACCTTCCTGGGGCGCGGCGCGCACGGCTCGCGGCCGCAGCTTTCGATCGACCCGGTGATGATGGCCGCCCGCTTCACCGTGGACCTGCAGAGCGTGATCAGCCGCGAGAAGGACCCGGCGGCCTTCGGGGTGATCAGCGTGGGCGCCATCCAGGCCGGCAGCGCCGGCAACATCATCCCCGACCAAGCGATCGTCCGCGGCACGATCCGCAGCTACGACCCGGCCACCCGCGAGATCCTCAAGACCGGCGCCGAGCGCACCGCCAAGGCGGTGGCCGAGATGGCCCGCGCCCCGGCCCCGAAGTTCGTCTTCGACCAGGGCGCCTCGGCGGTGGTCAACGACGCGGCGATCACCGCGCGCACGGCGCCGGTGTTCAAGGCGGCGTTCGGGGCCAACGCGGTCGAGGCGCCGGGGCCCGGCTCGGCCAGCGAGGACTATTCGGAGTACATCATCGCCGGGGTGCCCTCGCTGTTCTGGGGCCTGGGCGGCATCGATCCCAAGGTGGTCGCCGACTACAAGGCCAAGGGCCAGGAGCCGCCCGGCAACCACACCCCGCAGTTCGCGCCCACGCCCGAGCCGGCGATCAGGACCGGCGTCGAGGCGATGACCTTGGCCGTGCTCAACGTCCTCAGCTGACCGCCGCGCCCGCGCGCAGCGGCAGGCGGATGCGGCAGCGCAGGCCGGCGGGCGCATAGGTCAGCGAGGCCTCGCCGCCCAGCTGGCCCTGCAGGCTGCGCTCGATCAGCCGCGAGCCGAAGCCGTGGCGGGTCGGCGTGGCGACCGCAGGCCCGTCCCGCTCCTCCCAGTCGATCTCCAGGTCCGCGCCGCCGCGGCGCTTGCGCAGCCGCCAGTCGACCTCGACGCAGCCGTCGGGGCTGGAGAGCGCGCCGTACTTCGCCGCATTGGTCGCCAGCTCGTGGAACAGCAGGCCCAGCGCCAGCGCCTGGGCCGACGACAGCGCCACCGACGGCCCGGTCAGCCGGTAGCGCTCCGCCCCATAGGGCCGGAACTCCAGGTGCGCCACGTCGCGCAGGTCGGCGCTCACCCAGTTGGTGGCGGTCAGCAGGTTGTGCGTCGCCGACAGCGCCATCAGCCGCGACTCGAAGGCGTCGCGGAACGCCACCGGGTCGGCGTTGGTCCGCAGCGTCTGGTCGGCGATCGCCTGGACGGTGGACAGCGTGTTCTTCACCCGGTGGTTCAGCTCGTCCAGCAACAGCTTCTGCTGGCGGTCGCCCAGCACCCGGTCGGTGACGTCGCTGCCTTCCACGAACACGCCCACCGCCTCGCCGTCGCCGCCCAGGATCGGCTGGTAGATGAAGTCGAGGAAGCGTTCCTCCAGCGGCGCCTCGGGCGCCCGCTGCAGCATCACGCTGGTGGCGTGGCCCAGGAACGGCGTCCGCTCGCGCATCACCTGGCGCAGCAGCTCGGGGAAGCCCTGCTCCACCACCTCGGGCAGGGCCTCCTGGATCGGCCGGCCCACCACCTGGCGGTGGCCGACCAGGCGCAGATAGGCGCTATTGGCCAGGGCGAAGGTCAGCTCCTCGCCGGTCAGCACCGCCATGAAGCTGGGCGCCTGCATGAACAGGTCCCGCAGGCCCCGGGTCTCGGCCGCCAGCGACTCGTTGGCCGCCGCCACCTCCTGCGCCCGTCGGAACAGGTCGTTCTCGTTCCGCGTCCGCGCGCCCGGATCGGGGCCATAGGCGATGGTCTTCAGCTCCTGCAGCTCGGTCACGTCGACGGCGTTCTGCACCACGTGGCTGACCTGTCCCGCCGCGTCGAACAGCGGGAAGTGGACGCACGACCAGTACTTGTTGCGGAACCCGCCCTCCGGCGCCGGGATCGGATAGACGGCCATGGGCAGGCTTTCGGCCACGCCGGTGGCCAGCACCCGGCGCATCGAGTCCTCGATCAGGTTCGGCCCCTCGCCGGTATGCGGATAGGCCTCGAAGACATAGCGGCCGAGCAGCTCCTCGCGGCTGCGGAGCGCGCTGGCGCAATAGGCGGGGTTGGCCTCCACATAGCGCAGGTCGCGGTCCAGGATCATGTACGGGCCCGGCATCGCCCGGTACAGCTGCTCGAAGTCGACCTTCGGCGCCCCGGCAACCCGGGGGTCGATGGTCTCAAGATGTCCGCTCAATGGTGACGCTCCCAACCTGTTGAAAATGCGGGAACGTCGCGGCGGTTCCGCACGCTGCGCCAGGCCGCTGACTCACCTATATTCCGCCCATGCCAGACGACATCGCCCCCGCCGCGCCTCAGCTCAAGGGCGCGGCGCTGATCAAGGACGAGGTCAAGCGCCTGCCGGACAAGCCGGGGGTCTACCGCATGATGGGCGAGGAGGGCGAGGTCCTCTACGTCGGCAAGGCGCGGTCCTTGAAGAAGCGCGTCGTCCAGTACGCCCAGGGCCGCTTCCACACCCAGCGCATCGCCCACATGGTCGACGCCACGCGGTCGATGGAGTTCATCGTCACCCGCACCGAGACCGACGCCCTGCTGCTCGAGATCAACCTGATCAAGCAGCTGAAGCCGAAGTTCAACGTCCTGCTCCGCGACGACAAATCCTTCCCGGAGATCGTCATCCGCCGCGAGCACCCGGCGGCTCAACTCAAAAAGCATCGGGGAGCGCACACCATCAAGGGCGACTACTTCGGCCCCTTCGCCTCCGCCTATTCGGTCAACAAGACGCTGAACACCCTGCAGAAGGCCTTCCTCCTGCGCTCCTGCTCCGACAGCGTCTACGAGACCCGCACGCGCCCCTGCATGCTGCACCAGATCAAGCGCTGCGCCGCGCCCTGCACCGGCCTGATCTCCATCCCCGACTACGACCGGCTGGTCGACCAGGCCGAGGACTTCCTGAAGGGCAAGAGCCGCCTGGTGATGGGCAAGATGGCCGCCGAGATGCAGGCGCTCAGCGACGACATGGAGTTCGAGCGCGCCGCGCGCCTGCGCGACCGCATCCGCGCGCTGGCGAGCGTCGCCCAGGAAACCGTCATCAACCCCACCACCTTCGACGAGGCCGACGTCTTCGCCCTGCACGCCGAGGGCGGCCAGGCCTGCGTCCAGGTGTTCTTCTTCCGCGCCGGCCAGAACTGGGGCAACCGCGCCTACTTCCCCCGCGTGGACCGCGCCGACGAAGACCCCGACGTCATGGCCGCCTTCCTGGGCCAGTTCTACGACGACAAGCCGATCCCCAAGCTGATCCTCACCAACGTCGAGCCGGCCGAGCGCGAGCTGATCGCCGAGGCCTTCGCCCAGAAGTCGAACCGCAAGGTCGAGATCGCCCGCCCCCAGCGCGGCGAAAAGGCCCAGCTGGTCGACCACGCCTTCACCAACGCCCGCGAGGCCCTGGGCCGGAAGATGAGCGAGACCGGCGCCCAGGCCAAGCTGCTGGCCGGCGTCTGCGAAGCCTTCGGCCTCGACGCCCCGCCGGAGCGGATCGAGGTCTACGACAACTCCCACATCATGGGCACGAACGCCGTCGGCGGCATGATCGTCGCCGGCCCCGAGGGCTTCCGCAAGAACCAGTACCGCAAGTTCAACATCAAGGGGACGGAGCTCACCCCCGGCGACGACTTCGGGATGATGAAGGAGGTGCTGCGCCGCCGCTTCGCCCGCCTGGCGAAGGAGGAGGAAGAGGGCGTCCTGGGCGATGACAGCAAGTTCGCCCGCCCCGACCTGCTGCTCATCGACGGCGGCGCCGGCCAGGTCGCCGCCGTCCTCGAGGTGATGGCCGACCTGGGCGTCGAAGACATCCCCGTCGTCGGCGTCGCCAAGGGCCAGGACCGCGACGCCGGCATGGAGCGCTTCTTCATCCCCGGCCAGGAACCCTTCCGCCTCGATCACAAATCCCCGGTCCTCTACTACCTCCAGCGCCTCCGCGACGAAGCCCACCGCTTCGCCATCGGAACCCACCGCGCCAAACGCGCCGCCGCCATGATCAAGAACCCCCTGGACGAGATCGAAGGCGTCGGCCCGGGCCGCAAGCGCGCCCTGCTGGCCGCCTTCGGCTCAGCGCGGGGGGTGAGCCGCGCCGGGGTGGAGGATTTGGCGAAAGTGGAGGGCGTGAACCAGGCGCTCGCCGAGCGGATTTATGGGTTTTTCAGGAAGGGGTAGGGGTGAGAATGACCTCCATCCCTATCAACTGCCATCGGACTGCCGCTGAGTTTCGGGGCTCCGGTCGACATCGTCTTCGCGTAGAAACCCGCTGGTGAACCGCCCCTTGCCTATCACCGACACGTGCCACCAGCCGCCTTCGCCGTCGAAGCCACAAGTCTCTGAATCGACGAATAGAAACTCGGATTCTGCAAATGTAAGGCTGACTTCGGAACCTGCGTCAGCTTTGGCGAAGAGCCGCGCTCCAGCTTTGGCTTTTAAGCTCCACGCGCCCGATTGGGGTATAAGTTTCAGCCGGCGGGATTGAGACTCGCTGCGTAGGACCATGTCGGCGACATTTTCGACAACATAGATCGCATCGGCTTCGTGGTCAGACCGTTCGACCTTTGCCAATTCTCGTTTCACGAGCCACCGGCCATCCTCCATCTTATAAACGGCCGGACTAATCCGCCAGATATTCCAGAATATGATTGGATCGGCACCAAGCTTGAAAAGCTTCGAGTCAATGTCAGCGTGATCAATGACGATGTAGCCGAACGGGTCTTTTACTTGGGTTTCTATGTATTGAGCGGTTTTGGCCCAGGGTGGTGCTTCGCATCCGAACGCGCCTAGCAGACCCAAAGCTGGCTTTCCTGGAGCAAAGCGACAGATGTCATATGCCGCCTCGAACGTCAGATAGAGCGCCTTCCGAGCCGCTATGAGCGCGTCCGTGAACTGCCTCGATGAAAGTGCGCTTTCGGCCTCCCCGAGCAGTTCCCGCTTTTCTTGGTTCTCAACTAGCGAGCTAAGGTTTGCGGTGGCCCAGTTCGTCCCCAGATGGTGCTCACACACTTCTTCGATGAAGGCCGAAACGACGGGTACCATCGCTGTTGCTTGGGAGTGGCTGGGAAATATTCCTGCGTGCTTCGCCTGGACTCGTAAGCGGTTCAATTTCATCAATTCGCTGTGGAGAGGAAGATTGGCTGGAGCGATCTTTTCATTGATCGCTGTGAAATATTTATCGAAGTCAGCACGTTGTGGAATCGAAGCGCCTACCTTCTCAGCCACTAGAAGTAGGACTGTTTCGACAGCATCTTGGAGTGACGTAACGCAAGCTGCAGTCCTAGCGTCGAGGTCGACGCTGGCGTGATCAGCTGCCTGGTGCATCAAGAGTCGAGCAAACCGAAGTCGTCGGATGTGATCAGTTGAGAGCATAGCCTTGGTGTCTCGGGACTGGTTCCGAACGATTCATCGGCTCCATGAATTAGCCCGCGACTTGCAGAAATTGGGCTATGCGGGAACCGAGAATGAACATTCTACCCGCCTTCCCAGCCTTAACTCCATGGCGGCAAGTTTGCCCTGGGGCCCCGGCGTCTCAAGGACCGGGCGGAGCCCGGCCGCGGCGCGGCGCGCCAGGGGCGCGTCCTTAACACGCCGGAGCCCCAGGGCTCGCATCATCCATGGGATTTAAGGCGGGGTGTGTCCCCTGACGGGTTACCTCCCCCGTGAAACGGCGGGAGGGGGACCGCTCGCCGACCCCGGCGAAAGCCGGGGGAAGTGCGAGTGGTGGAGGGGGCAGGCGGCGCGCAATGCGCCGGCCGCCGCCAACCGATCCGCCGAGCCTGAGGCTCGCCCCCTCCACCAGCCGCTCTTCAGCCGGCGTGCGCCGGCTTCGGCGCCTGGTCCCCCTCCCGCCGCTTCACGGGGGAGGTAGTCACCCGGTCCGCCCGCTGACCGCCGATCCCGCCAATC
>JAFEDM010000454.1 GCA_018241625.1 Pseudomonadota bacterium
GGGCATCCAAGTCAACTTCCTGCACACCTACGACTACATCTCGGTGATCCTGGTGGGCACCGGCGTCGTGGCCCTGGCGGGAGTCGTCGTGGGCCACAACATCGTGCTGGTGGACACCTTCTACCAGTTGCGTCGACAGGGCTTCCCGGCCGATGAGGCCGCCGTGCGGGCGGCCGCCCAGCGCTTCCGGCCGGTGATCCTGACCACCGTGGTGACCGTCGTCGGCCTGCTGCCGATGATGTTCCAGGTGCACCCCAACTTCCACACCGGCCACATCGACCTGAAGGCGCCGGGGTCCGAATGGTGGGTGCAGCTCTCCGGCGCGGTGGTCTGGGGCCTGTCGTTCTCGACCCTGCTCACCCTGATGCTGACGCCGGTCATGCTGGCCGCGCCCAAGGTGACCTCGGCCCGGTTCTCGCGGCTGTGGCGGATGGTCCGGGGCCAGCCGGCGCCCAAGCCGGTGAAGCCCTACGAGGTCCCCCGGGCCGCGGAATAGGCGCTGCGGAGCGGGTGTCGTGGGCGCGTTGAGCTGGCGTATCGCGGTCGAGGCCGACCTACCAGGCCTGGAGGCGGTGATGGACGCCGCCATCGGCGAGCTGCAGAAGGGCTTCCTGACGCCCGAGCAGATCGACTCCAGCCGGATGGTCATGGGACTGGACCGCCAGCTGGTGGCCGACCGCACCTATTTCATCGTCGAGCAGGACGGCCAGATCGCGGGCTGCGGCGGCTGGAGCCGGCGGGCCACCCTCTATGGCGGCGACCATACGCCCGGCCGCGATCCCGAGCTCTTGGACCCGTCCCGCGACGCCGCCAGGGTGCGGGCCATGTACACCCATCCGGACTTCGCCCGGCGCGGCGTGGGCCGCCTGATCCTGAAGCTGTGCGAGGACGCCGCCCGCGCCGAGGGCTTCCGGCGGCTCGAGCTGATGGGCACCCTGTCCGGCCGCCCGCTCTACGAAAGCTATGGCTTCACCCCGATCGAGGAGATCCTCGACGCCCGCGGCGGCGCGCCCGTGCCGCTGGTGCGGATGGGCAAGGTCATCCCGACCCGCTGAACCGCGGGCCGGGGCCTGGGCCTTGGGGGGTCGTCAGTTCGAGGCGACGACCGGGTTCTGTTCGTAGAGGCGCGTCACCGTCGGGGCGTTCAGGTCGGCCACGGCCCGATCCATGCTCTGCCGATAGCAGCCGGAGCGCTTCGTCGCCCAGCGATAGTCCTGGAAGCTGAAGCTCGAAGCGCCGCAGGCTTCCTGGGCCGCCTGGCTGATCCGCCGCAGCATGGCGGCGGAACCGGCGGGGCTGCTGAGGTCGAGGTCATGGATCCTGACGGCGACCCGCACCGGCTGGCGTTCCACATCGCGCGCGGCGTCGGCTTCGCTGACAACGGCGGCGTGCGCCGACAGGGCGCAGGTCAGGGCGACGGCGCAGCCCAGGGCGGCGATCTTCGGGATGTTCATGATTTCAGGTTCCCTGTGCATGAGATGGCTTCTCTGAGCCGAGGGGCGCCGCGCCTGCTCCGAGCCGCGATCACGCCCACAATATGAGCGCAATCGTCGCCAAATGGGAGGCGGCGCGCACAAAGAGTCGGCGATGTACAAAAATCGACGCGCGAGTTGCGGAATGGCGTTGACTAAAATTTGTGCAGATGAAGCGGCGCTCTAGACTTCGCGCATCAGACTTCGCGCGTCTGGCGCTTCCACAGGGCCGCGTACTCCCCGCGCTTCTCCAGCAGCTCCGCGTGCGTCCCACGCTCGACGATCTTGCCCCGGCGCAGGACGAGGATCTGCTCAGCGTCGACGATGGTGGACAGGCGGTGGGCGATGACCAGGGTGGTGCGTCCGGCCTTGACCTTGCGCAGGGTCTCCTGGATCGCCGCCTCCGTCGGGCCGTCCAGCGCGCTGGTCGCTTCGTCGAGGATCAGGACGCGCGGATTGGCCAGCAGGGCGCGCGCGATGCCGACCCGCTGGCGCTCGCCGCCCGAGAGCTTCAGGCCGCGCTCGCCCACCAGGGTCGACATGCCGTTCGGCAGGCTGTCGATGAACGGGCCGAGTTCGGCGGCCTCGGCGGCGGCGCGGACCTCGGCGTTGGTCGCCGACGGCCGTGCGAAGGCGATGTTGGCGTAGAGGCTTTCGTTGAACAGGGCCACGTCCTGCGGCACCAGCGCCACCGCCTGACGCAGGGTCTCCTGCTTCACCTGGCGCATGTCCAGGCCGTCGATCAGCACCCGCCCCTCCTTGGGGTCCAACAGGCGCATGGCGAGGCGCACGGCGGTCGTCTTGCCGGAGCCGGAGGGGCCGACCAGGGCCGTGGTCGTGCCCGGCGCGACCTCGAAGCTCACGTCGCGCAGGCCCACCGAGCGGGCGTCGTGCTGGAACGCCACATGATCGAAGGCGATCGAGGCGCCCTTCCCGCTTTCGGGCGGCAGGGCCTTGGCGTCGGCGGCGTCGACGATGTCCGGGTCGACCGCGCGCAGCTCGACCATCTGCTCCATGTCGATGAAGGCCTGGCGGATCTCGCGGTAGTTGAAGCCCAGCATGCCCAGCGGCTGGTAGAGGCCGCGCAGCAGCAGGATCGCCATCATGATCTCGCCGATCTTCAGCGTCCCGCCGGCCACAGCGGCGCCGGCCATGATGGTCATGATGGCGAGGCCGGTGTTCAGGATCAGCGACTGGGCGGCGTTCAGCAGGTTCAGCGAGTTGTTCGCCCGCACCGCCACGTCGACATAGTGGTCCATGGCCCCGCGATAGCCTTCGACCACGCGGTCCTCGGAGCCGAAGGTCTTGACCGTCTCGTAGTTGATCAGGGCGTCGACCGAGAGGCCGGCGACCTTGGAATCGGCCTCCGCCCATTCGCGCCGATGGCTGAGCCGCCAGTCGGTGATCTTGAAGGTCACCACCGTGTAGATGACGATGGTCGCCAGGGTGGTGAGCGAGAACCGCCAGCCCAGGCGGGTCCAGAACACCGCCATGGCCATCAACAGCTCGATGGCCGTCGGGCCGATGTTGAACACCACGCTGCGGATCAGGAAGTCGGTGGAGCGCGAACCGCGGTCGATGATCCGCGACAGGGCGCCCATCTGCTTGGTCTGGTGGAAGTCCAGCGACAGCGACAGGGCGTGGCGGAAGGTGTCCACGGCCGCCTTGGCCATGGTCGCCTGCGAGACCCGCGCGAAGATGGCGTCGCGGACGAACGGCACCCAGGCGGCGATCAGCATCAGGCCGGCGTAGGCCACCGCGCCCATGACGAAGGCCATCGGCAGGTCGTGGGAGGTGAGTCCGCCCAGGTTCTCCTTCAGGCCGTCGATGGCGTCGCCGATCACCACCGGCGCCCAGACGCCCGCGAACTTGCCCACCACCACTAGGCCCAGGGCCGCGGCGATCCGCAGCCGCAGCCAGGGCGCGCCGGACAGCATCACCAGCCGCCCAAGGTCGGCCATGGAGCGCCAGAAGTTGAACTTCACGCCGGTCGCGGCGGGCGCGCCGCCGAACCGGCCGGCCATTCCTGGATGGGCGAACGCCAGGGTCGAACTCCTTTAGTGGACCAGGAGGGTGGATTGCACGCCGCCGCCCGGCGTCATCCAGTCGACCCGCAGGCCGGCAGGGGTCAACTGGCTACGCAATGGCCCCTGCGCAAGAGGCGCGGCGGGGGCGACCTGGACCGTCACCTGGTCGATGGGCGTGTAGCCTTCGCCGAACACCTGGATGTGGTGGGGCCCCGGCTTGACCGGGTTCTGGCCGCCGAGGCTCACCTGGTAGCGGCCCGCGGCGTCGGCGCGGCC
>JAFEDM010000455.1 GCA_018241625.1 Pseudomonadota bacterium
GATCTCGAAGGCGTCGCAGAAGCGCACGAAGCGGGCGCCCTTGCGGCTGGCGTCGATGTCCAGCACCCCGGCCAGCGTCTGCGGCTGGTTGGCGACGATGCCCACCGGCTGGCCGTCCAGGCGCGCGAAGCCCACCACGATGTTCTTGGCGAAGTCCGGGCTGATCTCGAAGAAGTCGCCCTCGTCCTCCACCTTCGCGATCAGCTCCTTCATGTCGTAGGGCTTGTTCGGGTTGGCCGGGACCAGGGTGTCGAGGCTCATCTCCTCGCGGTCCGGCTCGTCGTAGGCTTCGCGGACCGGCGGCTTCTCGCGGTTGGAGAGCGGCAGGAAGTCCACCAGCCGGCGGACCTGAGTCAGGGCCTCGAGGTCGTTCTCGAAGGCGCCGTCGGCCACGCCCGACTTCATGGCGTGGATGCGATAGCCGCCCAGTTCCTCGTGGCTGACCTCCTCGTGGGTGACGGTCTTCACCACGTCCGGGCCGGTCACGTACATGTAGGACGTGTCCTTCACCATGAAGATGAAGTCGGTGATGGCCGGCGAATAGACGTCGCCGCCGGCGCAGGGGCCCATGATCACGCTGATCTGCGGGATGACGCCCGAGGCCAGGGTGTTCTCGAGGAAGATGTCGGCGTAGCCGGCCAGGCTTTCCACCCCTTCCTGGATGCGCGCGCCGCCGGCGTCGAACAGGCCGATGATCGGGGCGCCGACCTTCAGCGCCTGACGCTGCACCTTGAGGATCTTCTGGGCGTGGGCGCCGCTGAGCGAGCCGCCGAACACCGTGAAGTCCTTGGAGAAGACGAACACCACCCGGCCGTTGATCCGGCCCCAGCCGGTGATGACGCCATCGCCGGGGATCTTCTGGTCGGCCATGCCGAAGTCGGTGGCGCGGTGCTCGACGAACATGTCGAACTCCTCGAAGGAGCCCTCGTCCAGCAGCAGGTCGATGCGTTCGCGGGCGGTGAGCTTGCCCTTGGCGTGCTGGCTGGCGATCCGCTTCTCGCCGCCGCCCAGGCGGGCGTTCTCACGCCGGGTCTCAAGCTCTTCGAGGATATGCTTCACGCCTTCAGGCCCCTTCCGTGAACGGCAAGAGGGGTAGTGCGCGCGGCCTTGGGTGGCAAGTCGGCCCTAGGGGCAATCGGCGGATCAGGCCTTCAGGTCGACCAGGCTCTGGGTCAGGGCCGAACGGGCGGCCTGCAGCTGGCGCACCGCCATGGGCGCCGGGCTGAGCGGCGGCGCGGCGTCCAGGTTCCAGATCATCTGGCCCAGGCTGTCGGCCGTATGGCGGCGGATCATGGCCGGGGCGTGCTTGCTGAGGCTCGCCTGGGCCTGGATCAGCGCCGACATCGAAGCGGGCGTCAGCATCACATTCGAGGCCGCCAGCTGCTGAGCGACCTGGGCGTCGGCTTCCTGCTGCGCGTCGTGGGATTGGTCTTCGGTGAGCGAGGCGTCGGCGCGCGGCGAGACGGCATAAGTCATCGCCGACTGTGTCAGGCTGAGACCGCCATAGGTTGCGACCGAACCGACCACCGGTAGAAATCCGCTCCGTTCCGGGACAAATCGCCCGTCCTGCGACCGAACGCCGCAAATTCGGCGCCAGTTGGATAACGCAGGTCACAGAGCCTGTGATTTCAAGGCCCCGCCGTCCCCGGGAGATCTATCCGAGGGCGGCGAACCAGCGGCCCAACAGCCCCGCCTCGCCACGCAGCAGAGCGGTGCGCTCCGCCGCCTCCTCGTCGACGCCCCACTTTTCCTCCTGCCAGGCCTCGTCGAGACGCGAGAGGTCGAAGGCCTCGTCCGGGTGGAACCAGCCGCGCATCAGGCCGAACGAGAGCACCGCCGAGCCCAGCAGGGGCACGCCGAACGCCAGGCCGGTGAGGGCGAAGTCGTCCAATTGCAGCGCCAGGGTCTTCACCCGCTCGAGGGTCTGCGGCGGCTGCGGCTGGTGGACGATGCCGGTGGCCGGAATGAAGGTCAGGCCCAGCTCGGTCTCCGCCCGGCTGAGGATCGGATCCCACTGGGCGGCCTGGCGCGCCACCAGGCCCGTGGGGCCCTCGGCGCGATAGCAAAGCAGCTCGGTCCCCGCATAGTCCGCGACCTGCTGGGCCGTGGGCTCGCGCGCCTGCGGGATCGACTCGATGGCGGTGTTGGCCAGACGGGTCGCCGCCATGGCGGCCAGTTCCAGGGTCTCGCCCTGCCCGGCCCATTCCTCCGCCACCAGCGCCGCCAGGGGTTCCGTCGGCAGGACGGTGGGCGCGCCCTTCGGGCCGCGCAGGGTCCGCCCGTCAAGCGTCACGGTAAAACCGCCGTTCATCGCAGCGACAGAAACGGAGCTGTAGAACCGTCTAGGCTTGTCGCCCGGTTCACGGAATCCTCGCGCCAAGTGCCTAGTAACTCCCGTAACGTTCCGGCCCGCATTGCGCCGCTTTTGGGTGACATGACGGCGTCAAGGGACAAGCGCAAGGAGGCCATGACGTGGCGCTTGCCAATCAGGACCTGATGGCCGCGATCGCGGTCACCCGTTTCGGCCTCGGGGCCAAGCCCGGAGAACTCGCCGCGGCGAGATCCGATCCCCAGGGCTTCCTCAAGACCCAGATCCGCCGCACCGGCGCCGACCAGCCGCCCGGCCAGCCGGCCTCGACCGCCCAGCGGATGGCGGAGTTCCGCGATTTCCGCAAGGAACGGCGGGAAGAACGCCTCGAGAAGGCCGCCGACACCCGGCCGGCATCATCCGCAACCGGCGCCGATCCGGCGATGATGGACGCCGCCAGGCCCAACCGGCGCGAGGCCGCCGATCCGGTCAAGCAGATCGGCAACGTCCTGCGCAAGGACATCGCCGCCGACTTCGGCGCCCGCGTCGAACTCGCCGCCACGACCGACGCCGCCTTCCGCGAGCGCTGGGCGCTGTTCTGGGCGAACCACTTCACCGTCTCCGCCACCAAGCCGATTGCCGGGACCGTGGTCGGACCGTTCGAAGCGGAGGCGATCCGGCCGCACGTCTTTGGCCGCTTCGGCGACCTGCTGGACGCGGTCGAGACCCACCCGGCGATGCTGACCTATCTGGACCAGATCCAGTCGGTGGGGCCGGACAGTCCGGCGGCGGAGTTCGTGAAGAACGGCCGAGGTCGCGGGCGTGGCGCGGGCCTGTTCGGCGGCCAGCTCCAACAGACGGCGCAGCGGACGCCCGGCCTCAACGAGAACCTCGCGCGCGAGATCATGGAGTTGCACACCGTGGGCGTGAACGGCGGCTACACCCAGGCCGACGTCACCGAGTTCGCCCGCGCCATGACCGGCCTCAGCATCGGCGCCGAGCGCGACGGAGCCTACGGGACCGCCGTGTTCCGCGAGCAGGCGCACGAGCCTGGCGTGCGGACGGTGATGAAGGTGCGTTACGACGGTGATGGCCGCCGGCAGACCGCCCAGATCCTCGCCGACCTCGCCGCCAAGCCCCAGACCGCCCAGTTTGTCTGTGGCAAGATCGCCCGGCACTTCGTCGCCGACGATCCGCCGCCGGCCCTGGTGGCGCGCCTGACGGACGCCTGGATGAGGAGCGGCGGCGACCTGACGGTGGTGGCGGAGACGCTGGTCTCTGCGCCGGAGGCCTGGGATCCGGTCCCAGGCAAGTTCAAGACGCCCTATGAGTTCATCGTCTCCAGCTTCCGCGCCGCCGGCGCTCAGCCAGTGGGCTTCCAGCAGCTCGGACCGATCCTGACCTCGCTGGGCCAGAAGCCGTTCTCCGCGCCCTCACCCAAGGGCTGGGCGGAAGACGCCCAGTCCTGGGCCGCGCCGGACGCCATCGTGAAGCGCATGCAGTTCGCCCAGACCTTCTCGCAAAACGTGGTGCGCGACCGCGATCCGAAGCAGCTGGCCGCCGACGCGCTCGGCGAGCGGCTGACCCCCGACACCGCCAAGGCCATCGCGCGGGCCGAGTCGCGCCCGGAGGGCTTCGCCCTCCTCCTGATGTCGCCGGAGTTCCAACGCCGATGAACGCTTTCGCTCCTTCTCGCAGAGGCCTGCTCGCGACGGCGGCCGGCTTCGGGCTCTCGCTGCAGCTGCTGGCCGTTCCGGCCATGGCCGCCGACAGCGCCCTCAACAGGAAGAAGGTCATCGTGGTCATCTGCCGCGGCGGCATGGACGGCCTGAGCGTCGCCCCACCGATCGGCGACAGCGAATACCACGGGCTACGCGGCGGCCTCGCCGTCGAGGGCGCCCTGCCCCTGGACGGCGCCTTCGCCCTGCACCCGCAGCTCACCGCGGTCCACGCCCTGGCCAAGGCCGGCGAGGCGCGGATCGCACCGGCCGTCGCCACGCCGGACCGCGCCCGCTCGCACTTCGAAGCGCAGGACGTGCTGGAGAGCGGCGCGGCCGGTGTCTATTCGACCACGTCGGGCTGGCTGAACCGGGCGGTCGAGACCCTGTCGGCGCACCGCAAGGTGGACGCCATGTCTGTGGGCGCCACCGCGCCGCTGATCCTGCGCGGCAAGGTGCAGACCGCCTCCTGGTCGCCGGGCCGGGCGGTGGACGCCGAGGCGCGCCTGCCGACCCTGCTGCAGGACCTCTATCGCAACGACCCGCTGCTGGGTCCGGCGCTGGCGCGCGGCCTCGAGACCGAGACTATGGCCAAGGTCGCGACGGCCGACCTCGATGGCGGCGGCGCGATGATGAACGTCTCCACCGGCGGAAAAGGCGGCGGCTTCAAGGCTGGCGCGGCGCCCGGGCCGGGCGCACAGCAGGGTCGCGACGCGGCGAAGAAGCTGGGCGAATCCCTCGCCGGCTTCATGCGCGAGCCGGGCGGTCCCACCGTGGCGGCGATCTCGCTCGACGGCTTCGACAGCCATGCCGGACAGGCCGGCCTGCTGAACGGCCGCCTCGCCTACCTCGACGCGGTGCTGGACGGCGTCCACCAGGGCCTGGGCCCGGAATGGAAGAACACCGTGGTGCTGGTCGCCACCGAGTTCGGCCGCACGGCCCGCGCCAACGGCACCGGCGGCACCGACCACGGCACCGGCTCGACCGCTCTGTTGCTGGGCGGCGCGCTGAAGCCCGGCGGCATCGTCGGCGACTGGCCGACGCTGAAGCAGAACGCCCTGTTCGAAAACCGCGACGTCGCGCCCACGCTCGACATGCGCGGCCTGTTCAAGGGCGTGCTGGCCGACCACATGGGCGTCGACAAGGCCGCTCTCGACGCCACCGTCTTCCCGAACAGCGCCACGGCGCGACCGGTCGCGAACCTCGTCTAGCGGCCCGGCGGCCCCGCTATTTCGGAACGGCGTCGAAGGCGATGGTCATGCGGACCTCGTCGGTCGTGAACGGCACCGTCCCGTGCCACATGTAGGACGGGAACAGCACCAGACGCCCCGGCTTCGGCCGCACATAGTGGGCCGCCTCCATCGGCGGGTTGGTCACGAAGGGCGGCTTGCCGAAGCGGATCCACCCCTGGCGTTCGGGGCTGTCCAGCGCCTCGTCCGGCGTCTCGACGTAGAAGGCCGAGGAAAGCCAGCCGTCCGGGTGGAAGTGGTCGCGATGGAAGCCATTGGGCTTCAGCCGCACGGACCAGGCGCCCACCAGGCGGTAGTCGAAGGTGTTGCGCCGGCGTAGCGGATCATCGCCCTGCCCGAGCCTGGCCATATGCTCGCGGATCGGCTTGTCGAGCGCCTCGAAGAAGGCCTTCACCGGCGGCGCGTTGGAGCCGGCCAGCATGTGCATAGACTGGCTGCCGTGGCGCATCGACTGGTTGGTCGGGTGCTGCTTGTAGACGTGAACGGCCTTCAGTTCCTGCGCCAGGTCGGCGAGGAACGCCTCGAGGCTCGGCCAGCCGGCGGGCGTTTCCAGGTCATAGACGCCGATCATCTTGTCGTAGTCGCAGAGCCGCTCGTAGAGCGGATCGCCGACGGCGCGCGCGGCGACGGCCATCCAGCCCCACAGGGACTGGTCGTTGGGGTGATCCTTGAGGGCGCCCTGCAGCTTGGCGAAGGCCTCCGCGGGCCGGCTGGCCGCAAGATCGACGATGGCCGAGTACTGGATGACGCTGCGCGAACGCGGCTCGACCGCCTCGGCGCGACGCGAAAAGGCCTCCGCCAGGTCTACCCGGTCCAGCCGCAGGGCGTATTCGACGGCGGCCATGTGCACGAAGGCGTCGTCCGGCAGACGCTCGCTGGCCTTCTCGATCAGGGAAAAGGCGCGTTCGTGTTCGCCGGCGGCCTGATAGAGGGTGGATTTGGCGATCAGCAGCGGCGCCGGCGGCGCGCCGGCGTGGAAGGCGGCGTCGAGCGCACTGTCCGCCACCTTAAGATCGCCGGTCATCATCCAGAGATAATTGGCGAATTCCGAGGCGACGCCGACCTCCGCCGGCGCGCGGATCAGGGCCTGTCGGTAGGCGTAATCGGCGCGCGGGTGGTTGCCCACGGCGCGCAGGGCGCGGGCGTAGACGGCGAAGGTCTGGTGCGCGTCCATGCCTCTGCGGAAGGCGTTCTCGCAGGCCTCCACCGCCTCTTCCGCGCGGCCAAGATCGTCGAGCGTCGCGGCGTAGTTGTGCCAGGCGATGGGACTGTCGCCGAACCGCTCGATCGCCTGGCGGTCGAACTCCAGGGCCTCCAGGCTGCGGCCATCGCGCTTTAGCGCGCCTGAATGGCCGGCCAGCGCCGTGTGGGACGGCGCCGGGCGCGCGACGAGCGCCTCGGTGATCGCCACCGCCTCGGCGGTGCGGCCCTGGGCGAACAGGGCCTCGGCGCGTTCGACTTCGGCGGCTTCATTCATCGATGGGACTTCCGGGAACGCGAGGTGAAGGGTTCGGGGTCGGCCTCGTGTTCGTCGAAGCCGAAGCGTTCGAACCCCGCAGCCAGCTCGGGGCTGATCGGGGCTTCGAGGATAAGCTGGCCGCGCGAGGGGTGCGCCAGGACCAGACGCCGCGCGTGCAGCTGCAGCTTCAGGCCGCCGGACAGCTCCCGCGAGGCGTCGGTGGCGTATTTCGGATCGCCCAGGATCGGATGGCCCATGGCCAGCATGTGGGCGCGCAGCTGGTGGGTTCGCCCGGTGTGCGGCCAGAGCGCCATCCAGGCCACCTTGTCCGCCGCGCGCGACAGGGTGACGAACTCGGTCTCGGCGGGTTCCGCCAGCGGGTCCTTGGGATCGACCGGCACGACCATCTCGCGGTCGCCGACGCCCTTCTTGGCCAGCGGCAGCTCCAGCACCCCCTCGCCCGGCTTCGGCAGG
The DNA here is from genome assembly GCA_018241625.1 of Pseudomonadota bacterium. Classification (GTDB taxonomy): domain Bacteria; phylum Pseudomonadota; class Alphaproteobacteria; order Caulobacterales; family Caulobacteraceae; genus Phenylobacterium. Next base: position 7,210 of record JAFEDM010000455.1, read on the forward strand.
CCGGCGACCAACGCCCAATAGGTCTTCTGCGCCCGGCGCTTGGCGAAGCTGCCGGAAAGCCTGGCCGCCGCGCCAGGCGTCTTGCCGAGCACCAGCACGCCGGAGGTGTCGCGGTCCAGGCGGTGGACCAGGCGCGGCCGCTCCAGCCCCTCGCCCCAGGCCGACAGCAGCCGGTCGATGTGTTTCGTCGTCTTGGTGCCGCCCTGGACAGCCAGCCCGGCGGGCTTGTTCAAGGCCAGCACCTCCTCGTCCTCATAGAGGACCAGCGACTTGGCGTAGGCGATGTCGCGTGGATCGAGCTTGCCCTTGTCCTCTGGGCGCGGCGCGTCGGGCAGCGGCGGCACCCGCACCTGGCTGCCGGCCGTAAGCCGCGTGTCGGGCTTGGCGCGGCCGCCATCCACGCGGATCTGGCCGGAGCGGGTCAGCTTCTGAATCTGCACGTGGTTCAGGTGCGGCCAGCGGCGCTTGAACCAGCGGTCCAGGCGCACCCCGTCCTCGCCGGCGTCCACGAACAGGGTGCGGACCTCCTTCACGCCAGCAGCTTGCGCATCAGGAAGAGGCCCAGGAAGACGGCGCTGACGCCGGCCACCACCGAGCCCACGCTGTAGCCGAACGCCTGGCCCCAGGCCTTGGTCTCGACCATCCGGGCGACCTCCAGCGAATAGGAGGAAAAGGTGGTGTAGCCCCCGAGAAAGCCCACCGCGACCAGCAGCCGCCAGCGTTCCTGGTGCTCACCGCCACGCAGGGCCAGAAGGCCGACCAGAAGGCCCATCAGCAGCCCGCCCAGGACGTTGGCGGTCAGGGTCCCATAGGGGAACTTCAGGCCCAGGGTCCGGCCCGCGGCGACGCCCGTCAGGTAGCGGGCGACAGACCCGATGGCGCCCCCAAGGGCGACGAGCAGGATGTTCAACGGCATCGGCCCCTTATGCGACAGGCCGCCGCCGCCGCAAAGCGCCGCTAGCCGGGCCGGCCCAGGGTCTGGGCGACGCCGTGCGCGTCGTAGACGTCGGGGCCGCTCGGGCGTGCGCCCCTGCCCATCACGACGTCGAGCGTCGCGACCGGCGCGGGGCCGCCGCCCAGATTGAACCCCGTGCCGACGCTGCCACCGACGGCGCTGCGCCGACCAAAGCTGGCCCCGCCGAGGCCAAGGCCGATCGTCGGGCCGTTTCCACCCACAAAGTCGACGCCGCCGCCGTAGACCCGGAACCAGTCATAGCCGTCCGCCAAGGCCAGTTCGGCGGCGCGGCGCAGGGCGAGGTCGTGCGCGGCGGCCGGCGGCGCGCCGTTCCCGGCCTTGAAGGTCACGCGATAGCGGCCTGGCTCGATGCGCATCTCGGAAAACCCGAACGCCTGCGGACCGCTCGCCGGTTGATAGACCGTCGGTTGGGGTGTCTCGCAGGCCGTGAGCGCAAGGCACGCCACGGCGACGGCGATCGGCGTGAAGCTTCGTTTCATCCTGCGAGGACAACGGCTGCTGAAAGGAGGGCGTTCCGCACGCATCAGCCGAGGCCCAGCGCCGCGATCAAGCCAGCCATATCGGGGGGCACGGGTGCGGTCAGGCGCTTTTCGCCTCCGGAAGGGTGCGGAAACTTGAGCGCCGCGGCATGCAGCATCAGGCGCGGCGCAGGCTGGCCGCCCACCACCAGAGCGCCGCCATAGCGGACGTCGCCGGCGATCGGGCGGCCGATGTGGGCCAGGTGGACGCGCAGCTGGTGCATGCGCCCGGTCTCCGGATCCAGTTCCAGGAGCGCGGCGCCCGGCGCCTCGGCCAGGGTGCGGTAACGGCTGCGGGCGCTCTCGGCGTCCGGATGGTCGGGCGCGCAGACCCGCATGTAGGCCTCGCGCCCCTGCTCTTCCCGGCGCAGCGGGACGTCGATCACGCCGCCCTTCGGCTGCGGCGCGCCGGGCGTGACGATGGCCTGATAGGTCTTGGAGAACCGCCGAGCCATCATCGCCTTGCCGAGGAAGCTGGCGGCCGGTTGGGTCCGGGCCGTCAGGATCACGCCGGAGGTGTCGCGGTCCAGCCGGTGGATCAGGCGCGGACGCGCCTTGCCAGGCTTGGCGAAGGCCCACAGCAGTTCGTCCAGGGTGTGGACCTGGCCCCGGCCGCCCTGGCTGGAGAGCCCTGAGGGCTTGTTCAGCGCCAGGATGTCCGGGTCCTCGTAGATCACCAGGGATCGGACGAAAGCGATCTCGTCCGGCGTGAGCTGGACGGTGGGCTCGGTCTTCTCGGGCCGGCGCGCCGCGCCCTTCCGGGTCAAGAACCGCCCCGCTCTCTGCGCAGCGCCGCCCAGCGTTCCAGCCGCTCCTTGATCCGCGCCTCGGCGCCCTCGCCTTTCGGCCGGTAAAAGGTCGGCCGCTCCATCTCGTCGGGAAAATAGTCCTGGCCGGAGAAGCCCTCGGCCGCGTCGTGGTCGTAGGCGTAGCCCTTGCCGTAGCCCAGGTCCTTCATCAGCCGGGTGGGCGCGTTGCGGATGTGCATGGGCGGACCCAGCGAGCCGGTCTCCTTGGCCGCCTTCATCGCCGCGCCAAACGCCTGATAGACGGCGTTGGACTTGGGCGCGGCGGCCAGGTGGACGGTGAGCTGGGCCAGGGCGATCTCGCCCTCTGGCGACCCCAGGAAGTCGTAGGTGTCCTTGGCGGCGTTGGCGAGCACCAGGGCCATGGGGTCGGCCTCGCCGATGTCCTCCGCCGCCGCGCGGATCAGGCGGCGGGCGATGAACAGCGGATCCTCGCCGCCGGCCAGCATGCGCGCCAGCCAGTAGAGCGCCGCGTCCGGGTCGGAGCCCCTGATCGACTTATGCAGGGCCGAGATGAGGTTGTAGTGCTCTTCGCGGTCCTTGTCGTAGGCCGGGCTGCGCTTCTGAAGAACCTGCCCCAACTCCTTGACGGACAACGGCTTCGCAGAGCCGATGTTGAACAGGGTCTCCGCCAGGGTCAGCAGGTAGCGGCCGTCGCCGTCGGCCAGGGCGACAAGCGCGGCGCGCGCGTCCGGCTCCAGTGGCATGGGCCGGCCTTCGAAGGCCTCGGCCTTGGCGATCAGTTCCTCCAGCGCGGCGTCATCCAGCCGCTTCAGCACGAAAACCTGGCAGCGCGACAGCAGCGCCCCGTTCAGCTCGAACGACGGGTTCTCGGTCGTCGCGCCGACGAGGGTCACGATCCCCTCCTCGACGAAGGGCAGGAAGCCGTCCTGCTGGGCCCGGTTGAACCGATGGATCTCGTCCACGAACAGCAGGGTCGCCTGTCCGGCCAGGCGCCGCACCCGGGCCTGTTCGAAGGCCTTCTTCAGGTCGGCGACGCCGGAGAACACCGCGGATAGTTGTTGGAACTCATAGCCCGCCTCCTTGGCCAGCAGGCGCGCGATGGTGGTCTTGCCGGTGCCGGGCGGCCCCCAGAGGATCATCGAGGCCAGGCGGTGGGCCTCGGCCATCCGCCGGATCGGCCCGTCGGCGCCCAGCAGGTGGTCCTGGCCCACCACCTCGTCCAGCTTCTGCGGGCGCAGCCGATCGGCCAGCGGCGACGGCGCCTGGGGCGTAAGGCCGGCGGCTTCGAACAGGTCGGCCATCAGTCCTCCTTCGCCGCATCGAAACGAGCGCGCGCCGCATCCACCTCGTCGCGATGGGAAAAGGCCCACTCGCCGAGCGCGTCGATGGGACGACGCAGCGATTGGCCGAGCGGGGTCAATTCGTAGTCCACCCGCGGCGGAATGCTGGGTGTGACGGTGCGTTTGACCAGGCCGTCCCGCTCGAGCCCGCGGAGGGTCAAGGTCAACATTCGTTGGGAGATGCCGTTGATCGCGCGGCGGATCTCGTTGAACCGCCGAGCCCCCGGGCCGAGGTACATGACGACCATCACGCTCCACTTGTCGCCGATGCGGCTGAGGATGTCGGTGACCGGGCGGCAGCTCTCGGCGACCGAGGCCACGCCGTCCTTCTCGATCCGGGCGAAGATCTCGCCGTGCGACAGGCCGCCTTGGGTGACTTCGTTATCGCGCGACGTCGGGCGGCGGATGGGCACATCCATGTGCTTGGGTTCCAAAAAAGTGCCTTCTTGTGAGGTTTTCGGCGGTTACTCAAATAGTGCTGGTCACAAACTTATACCAGCCGGAGACCTCCCCCGTGAACCTGCTCCACATCGATTCCAGCATCCTCGGCGACCATTCCGTCAGCCGGACGATCTCCGCCGCCGCGGTGGCGTCTCTCACAGCCGCCGACCCGACCCTCAAGGTGGTCCGCCGCGACCTATCCGCCCAACCGCCTCCGCACCTGACCGGTGAGATCTTCGCGGCCCGCGCCATCGATCCGTCCCAACGCACGCCAGACCATGATCGCGCCGCCGCCGAGGCCGACGCCATCCTGGACGAGTTCCTCGCCGCCGACGTCGTGGTGATCGGAGCGCCGATGTATAACTTCGGCATCCCCAGCCAGCTCAAGGCCTGGATCGATCACATCGTCGTCGGCGGGAAGACTTTCCGCTATGGGCCGAACGGGGTCGAAGGCCTGGCCGGCGGCAAGCGGATCATCCTGGCCTCGGCCCGCGGCGGCTTCTACGGGCCGGAAAGCCCGGTTGCGGGGCTGCAGCACCAGGAGAGCTACCTGCGGGGGATCTTTGCGTTCCTCGGCGCTCCAGAGATCGAGGTCGTGGGCGCCGAGGGCGTCAATATCGGCCCCGAACAGCGGCAGGCGTCGCTCGATGCGGCCGTGAACGCCGCGAGCGGCCTGGCGCCGGCGTTGCAGGCGGCCTAGGCGAACCGGCGAACGTGGTCGACGCCCGAGACGATCGCGCGCGTCGGCTTGCCATCCACGACGGCGTCGAAGCGGATGCGCTCCGGCGACCAGCTCTTTTCCCCCAGCCGCCAACTGCCGTCGCCCAGGCGCACCAGCGGATCGGCGCCGTCCACCACCAGCTGGTCGCCGTGGGCGACGATGCGGATCGTCCCGTGCCACGGGTCGTCGCTCTCATAGGTCCCCGCAAGGGCGGCAAGGTCCGGCGGGGCTTTCGGGCTGAAGTTCGTCACCGGACCGCTGGCCCCAAGGCGGACGAACTCCTCGCCGTCGCGCCAGACGCGCACGACCGGCTTGCCGTCGCGCACGAAGACCAGCGGCTGCATCTGCTCGCGCGGATGGGTGGCGATGAACAGGTCCTCGCCGGCCGCCTCGAAGTCCGAAACCACATCGGAGACCCCGACCGCGATCCCGCCGGGCGTCTCGGTCACGGTCAGGACCGCGCCGTCGGCGCCGGCATAACGGCCTATATAGGCCGCCAGGTCCGGCTTCGGCGGCGGCATGGGCGCCGGGTCGGCCTTTGGGCCGCCTTCGATCGCCTCGCGAAGGCGGGTGCAGGCGTAGGCGGTGATGTCGCGCGGACGGTAGGGCGCGAGCCCGATGTTGGTGCTGGCGAAGGCCCCGACGCCGGCCTGGGCGTCCACATGCAGGGCCGAGTTGAAGGCCAGCATCCCGCCGGTGTGGTGCAGCACCATGCGGTCGCCCACCGGCACCACGGCCAGGCCGTTGGCGTACTTGGCCCCCTTCACCGCCCAGCCGGGCGCGTCGATGGTGGCCTTCGTGAAGCGCAGGGCGGCCGCATCGGACAGGATCGGCGCGCCCTTCCCCTGCCCCGCCTGGGCCAGCCATCGGGCGTAACGGGCCATGTCCGCGGCGGTCGAGGCGACGCAGCCGGAGCCTGCCGTCATGTCGGTCCAGGGCCCGGGCCCCAGCGGCCCGCCGCGCGGATAGGGACGGTCGCCGTAGAGCGGCGAATAGCCGTGCGCGTAGAGATGACGGTCGCGGGTCAGGATCGCGCCCCGGGTGGCGCGCATGCCGAGAGGTTCGAGGATGCGCAGCCGGATGACCTCGGCGAGCGGCTTCTGCTCCAGCCGCTCGACGATCATCCCGAGCATCATGAAGCCGAGGTTCGAATAGGACCATTGGCTGCCCGGCTCGAACCCGCGCCACAGCCGCCCGTCGCCGCCGCGGGGGAACAGCGGCGCATCGTCGGGCAGGCCGCTGGAGTGGTTCAGCAAGTGCTGGACCGTGATCCGGGCGCCGCCCGGCCAGGGAACGCCCGGCAGCAGCGCGGTGGCGTCCTGGTCGAGGGAGAGCTTGCCCTGCTCCATCAGGTGGAAGACGCAGAGCGCCGTGAAGGACTTCGAGATCGATCCGATCTGGAACCGGTGATCAGGGCCCAGGGGCTCACGGGCGTCGAGATTGGCGTGGCCGAAGCGCATCTGAGCGGTCATGCCGCCCGGCGCCACGACGCTGAGCGTCAGGGCCGGCAGGCTGTTGGCGGCCACATGGCGGGCGGCATAGGCGCGGATGTCGGCGATGGCGCCGGCGAAACGGCCCTGATCGTCGTGCTCGACGGTGAGAACGCCGCCGCCCGGCTCCTGCGCCGCCGCCGCGCTCGCCGCAGCGAGCCCCGCGCCCGCCAGCCCCAGGCCGACGACCGCGCGCCGATCGATCTTCATGCTTACAAACTCCCCGATCCGGCCGCTTCGGCCCGATACGAGGATGGGCAGGCCCGCGCGCGCCGCGCAAGGCCTCGGTTCAGACGCGCAGGGTGGTGCTGAGCTGGCGCCCGTTGCGTTCGATCGTCACCTGCCAGACCGGCGCGGGCGCGACCACCGCGCTGGAGAGATCCGAGACGGTCTTGATCGAACGGCCGTTGACCGCGCGGATGATGTCGCCCGGCTGGACGCCCAGTTGCTGGGCCAGGCCCTGGTCGGTCTTGGTCACCAGCACGCCCTCGCGGCCGAAGGGATCCAGGCCCACCTCCTCCGCCACCGCCGGCGACAGGTTGACCACCGTCGCGCCCTGGAAGGGGTTGCGTCCGGCGATCAGCTTCTCGTCACGCGGCGGCGTGGCCGGCGCGGCCTCCGCGCGCAGATTGACGGTCTGCTCGGATTTCTCATGGCGCACGGCGAGCTTCACCGTGTCGCCAGGCCGATGGGCGGCGATCGCGAAGTTGACGCCGGCGGCGTCCACGGCGGGCTGGCCATCAACGCCGGTGATCACGTCGCCCTGCTTCAGGCCGGCGCGCTGCGCCGCGCCCCCGGGCCAGACATCCGACACCAGGGCGCCCGACGGCGTCGCCAGCCCCACGGACCGGGCGATATCCGGCGTCACGCTCTGCAGGCGCGCGGCCAGCCACGGCCGCACCACCGTCGTGCCGCCGCCCATGGCGGTCTCGACCACGCGGCGCACGACCACCGCGGGAATGGCGAAGCCCACGCCGGACGACTGGCCGGACTGGGAATAGATGAAGCTGTTCAGGCCGATCAGCTCCCCGTCCATGCTGACCAGCGCCCCGCCGGAGTTGCCCGGGTTGATGGCCGCGTCGGTCTGGATGTAGGCGCCCTGGTCGCCATTCGGATCGGCGGTGCGGTTCAGCGCCGAGATGATCCCGTTGGTGACCGTCTGGCCGACGCCGAAGGGGTCACCGATGGCCAGCACCAGGTCGCCCACCTGGCTGGCCCCGGCGTGATCGGCGATCGGCATGACCGGCAGCTTCTCGCCGGCCGGCAGGTCGATCTTCAGCACGGCCAGGTCGGTGCGCGGGTCGGCCAGCATAACCTTGGCGGGGAATTCGCGGCGGTCGTAGAGCGAGACGGTGATGTCGTTGGCGTGCTCGATCACGTGGTTGTTGGTGACGATCACCCCGTCGGCGCGGACGATGACGCCGGAGCCGAGGGAGCCCTCCACCCGGTTGCGCGGCGCGCCCATGCCCAAGGCCTGCCAGAAGGGGTCCACATACTGGCGCACCACCCGCTTGGCCGAGATGTTCACCACGGCCGGCGCCGCGCGCTTCACGATCGGCGCGAAGGACTGTTTCATCGCCACGACGTTGGAGGGGACCACCCGCCGTTCCTCCTGGGCGTGGGCGGCGGTCAGGCTGACGCAGGCGGCGAGGACGGTCAGGCTGGATAGAAGATAGGCGCGCATGAGGGCTCCGCGGCGGTCGCCGCCAGTCTAGCAGGACCCGGGAGTTTCAGCCCAGTTTGGGCGCTTTCAAGGCGCAGCCGGGCCTGGCCGCTCCTCCTATTCGGCCGGCGCGGGCGCGGGTTCGGCGGCCTTCCGATGCGGATGGGCGAAGCCCCAGGCCAGCACGAAGGCCAGCGCGAAGAAGCTGCCGGCGATCAGGATCGCCAGACCCGGCAGGTGAAGGGTGGCGTCGTGCCGAACCGCGAAGGCGAAGCTGAGCCCATAGATCGGCGGCCCGATGATCCCGGCGATGCCTTGCAGACCCTGGTTGGCGCCCTGCAGCTGGCCCTGCTGGTTCGGTGGGACCCGTTGCGACATCAGTCCCTGGACGCCCGGCATCAGGAAACCGGAGAAGGCGAAGATCGGCGCGCCCAGTAGGTACATCCAGCCGACAGACGCGAAGGCGTACCAGGCGAAACCCAGGGCGCCCGCCGCGCAGCCGATCAGCACCAGCCGCCGCTCTCCGAACCGCTTCACCGCCGGGCCGACCAAGCCCATCTGGACGATCACGCCCATGATGCCGGTCAGCGGGAAGGTCAGGCCCAGCATCGACAGCGTCCAGTGATAGCGCCAGGTTGTGTAGAGCACGAAGATCGTCGGCAAGACGATCTGGGCGAGCTGGAAGAGGAAGCCGACGCCGGCCAGGCTCAACAGGCCCGGGTGGGCCTGCAAAAGGCGCAGCGAGCCGACCGGATTGGCCCGCGACCAGTCGAAGCGCGCCAGGCGCCGCTCCCGCGGCAGGGACTCCGGCAGGATCAGCAGGCCGTACAGCCAGTTCAGCGCCGTCAGGCCCGCCGCCACGAAGAACGGCAGCCGGATGTTGATGTCGCCCAGGAAGCCGCCCAGCGTCGGGCCCAGCAGGAAGCCCATGGAGAAGGCCGAGGTCAGCATGCCGAAATTCTTCGCCCGCTCCTGCGGGGGTGTGATGTCGGCCACATAAGCGCCGCCGGTCGAGAAGCTGGCGGCGGTCATGCCGTTCAGCACCCGGCCCACGAACAGCCAGCCCATCGTGGGCGCCATGGCCATGAACAGGAAGTCCACCGCCAGGCCGAAGTTGGAGATCAGCAGGATCGGGCGGCGGCCGACGCGGTCGGACAGCACGCCCAGGATCGGGCCGACGAAGAACTGCATCACGCCCCAGACGGTGGCGAAATAGGTGTTCCATTCCGAAGCCCCGGCTGTATCGCCGCCGGTGAACTGCTTGATCAGGTTGGGCAGGATCGGAATCATCAGGCCGAACGAGGTCGAGTTCATCAGCGCGCTGGCGAAGATGAAACCGAAGGCCGCCTTGCGACCCGCCTTTGCTGGAACCGTTTCGGTCATAGGTGCTCCCCGAGCGCTGTTCTGTAACGGCCCTGCGGCTCGCGCAACCCGCTCACCCCAACCGCTCGCCCATCTGGGCGATTTGGCCGCGCCAGAACTCCGCCAGGCGCAGCAGCAGAAGCTGGTCGGGCCAGCCATGACGGGCGGCGCCGTCCGGGACATTGTGGAAGCCGCGGTGCTCGACGCTGACCCGCGTTTCTTCGCCGACTGCTTCGAAGGCAACCTCCACTTCCGTGTGAAGATCCGGCGGGAAGTTTGCCTGGCGCCAGGCGAACACCAGCCGGCGCGGCGGGTCCCAAAGGCGGATCCTGCCGATCTCGAAGACCTTGCCGCCCGCTCGCGTCTCGATCAGCCGACCGCCCTCACCGCCCTCGAAGCTCAGGACGCCGGGCCGCGGCGTCGTCTGGAACAGGCCGCTCGGCCGCCACCAGGCGCCGATCTCGCCGGTGAAGGCTTCGAAGGCCCGCTCGGGCGAAGCCTTCACGCGAAGCGCCACATAGACCTTGGACGTCATGAGTCCCGCGGGGTCTTGGCGTCCTGCTCGGTCCTGGCGTCCTTCTCGACGTGCGCCTTGAAGGCCAGGAGCTGTTCGCTCCACAGCCGCTCGGCGTCCTCCAGCCAGCGCAGCAGATGCACCATGGGTTCGGGCCTCAGGGCATAGATGCGCACCCGCGCATCGAAGGTCGGATGGGATTCCTCCACGAGGCCGCTTTGCCGCAGCGTCCGCAGGTGCCGGCTCATGGCCGGCGGCGACAGCTCCAGCTCGCGGGCCAGATCGCCGGCGGCGCGCGGCCCCTTCGCCAGCAGGTCCACGACCCGGCGCCGATGCGGGTCCGCCAGCGCGGTCAGGGTCTGGTCCAGTCGGGTGGCGGACGCGCTCACGCCCAGCCCGTGATCTTCAGACCGCTCTCGGCCTCCATCTCCGCCGCGCTGACCGTCGCGACCGTCTGGGCCACCGTCCAGATGTGCCCCTCGGGATCGCGGCAGCGGTAGGTGCGGTCGCCGTAGAACTGGGTTTCCGGCTCGACGATGATCTCGAAGCCGGCGGCGCGGGCGCGCTCGCAATGGGCGTCCACATCGGTCTCGATCTGGATGTGCACCGTCTGGGTGTTCTTGCCGCCGATGGAGCGCGGGCTCTTGTGGTCGGCGCTCCATTCGTTGCCGACCATCACCACCGAACTGCCGAACCGCATTTCGGAGTGGGCGATGTTTCCCGCCCCGTCCTCGATCAGCATGGAGATTTCGAAACCGAAGGCCTGTTCCAGGAAGGCCAGGGCCGCGCGCGGATCGACATAGCAGACCGCCGACGACAGGCTGGGGAAGTTGGCGTCAGCCACGGTCGTTCTCCGGCAGAGAGGTTCCCATCGTCAGGCCGGTGGCGGCTTCCATCTCGGCTATGGTGGGTGTGGCGACCGGCTGGGCGAAATTCCAGACATGACCTTCCAGGTCCAGGCAGCGGTAGGTCCGCTCACCGTAGAACTGGTCCTCGGGCGCCTGAGTGATGCGCGCGCCGGCTGCCTTGGCGCGCGCATAGTGCTCATCGATCCCCTCGGGGATGTAGACGCGGATGAACTGGGTGCAGCAGCCGTCCAGCTCCAGGGGGCTCGTCATGCGCACGCCGCCGACGATGTCGCCGGTGAATTCCGGATTGATGCTCACCTGCCCGCCGTGGAAGCTCATCTCGGAATAGCCGACCTTTCCGCTGGGTTCGGTCACCAGGGTCGTGGTCTCGAAGCCGAAGGCGTTCTCCAGCCAACGCAGCGCGGCGAGCGGATCGCGATAGAAGGCGGCGGGTTTGAAGGTCGGCTCGTTGGCCATACGCAACTCCTTCCTACTGACGACAATATTTAACGCATATCGCAACTATATCGTCAACAGTTGGCCGCGCGTTGGCGAGCCGCACCACCTGGAGGTCCTAGTTCAGCCCAGCCTTCAGGTCCGCCAGATTGCCGTCGTTGGGTTGCGGCTTCACCCCGATCAGCGCCGCGATCAGCGGATAGACGTCGACGTTGTCGAAGGCTGGCAGGGTCACGCCATGCTTGAAGGCCGGGCCATGCGCGACGAAAAGCGCCGCCATCGCCGGATCGTAGGGGTCGAAGCCGTGGTTTCCGGGCTTCTGCTTGTAATCCGAATGCACCGCGGAAATCGACCAGCCGGTCTCGCCCAGGCACACGAAGGGCGGAACCCGCGGGTTCTTGCCGTAATGGTACTTCTCCGGGATGTCGGCCTTGCGCCAGCAGGTCATGTGCGGATGCGGGGCCAGCAGGGCCTTGGCCACCTCGTCCTCATGCCCCGGCGTGGCGCGGAACCCCGCGATCGGCCCCTGGGTGACCGCGTGGAAGTCGTCGGCGGGCAAAAGGTCGGAGATGTAGGTCACCCGGCTCTGGGCGTCCGCGGCCATGCCGTGATCGGCGACCACCACCACGTCGGTGGTGTCGAGCAGCTTGCGGCTGCCCAGGCCTTTCAGCAGCCGCCCCACCTCGGCGTCGGTGGCAGCCAGCGCCTGGTTCACCTCGTCGGACTCCGGCCCGAAATCGTGGCCGGCCGTGTCCACGGCGTCGAAATAGAGGGTGACGAACCTTGGCCGCGCAGCCGCCGGCCGGTCTAACCAGCCCAGCACGTCGTCGACCCGCGCGGCCGGCGACACCTTCTTGTCGTACAGTTTCCAGTCATGGGGCTGGACGCCCCGGATCGGCAGGTCGGCGCCAGGCCAGAACATGGTGGCGGTCCGCACCCCCTGGTTCTCGGCGGTCACCCAGATGGGCTCGGCCTGGTTCCACCAGAACGGGTCGTGGGAGATCTCTGTCTTGCTCATCGTGAAGACCACGCCGGGCTTGGCCGGGTCTTCCATGGTGTTGTCGACGATGCCGTTCTTGTCCGGCCGCAGCCCCGTGACCAGGGTGTAGTGATTGGGGAAGGTCAGGCTGGGGAACGACGGGCGCATGGCGGCGCTCACCCCATCCTGGGCCATGGTCGCCAGGGCCGGTGTCTTGCCCCGCTTGAAGTAGTCGGCGCGGAAGCCGTCGATGGAGATCAGGATGGTGAGCGGCGCGGGCCTGGGCGTCTGGGCCAGGGCCGGCGTGGCGGCCGCGGCAAGGCAGAGGGTGGCCGCGAGGGCGAGGCGACGAAGCAAGGCGATCATCCGGCGACCCTAGCCGCGCTATGCGGCAAGTCCATTTCACGCCCAAGAAAAAGCCCCGGAGGATCGCTCCGGGGCTCTTCGTATCGGATTTTGCCGGCGGCCTATTCGCCGAAGGCCGAGGCCTGGACCGGACCGGAGTCCTTGCCCTTTTCGGCCGGATCGCGGTCGACGAACTCGATGACCGCCATGGCCGCGTTGTCGCCGTGACGATAGCCGGCCTTCAGGACGCGGATGTAGCCGCCGTTGCGGTTGGCGTAGCGCGGACCCAGGACCGCGAACAGCTTGCCGACCTGCTCGACGTCACGGACCTGGCTGATCGCCTGGCGACGCGCGTGCAGATCGCCGCGCTTGCCGAGCGTGACCAGCTTCTCGACGATCGGGCGCAGTTCCTTGGCCTTCGGCAGGGTCGTGACGATCTGCTCGTGCTTGATCAGGCTGGCGGCCATGTTGGCGAACATGGCGGTGCGGTGGGCGGTCGTACGACCCAGTTTGCGGTGCGCGGAACCGTGGCGCATGTCAGTCTCTCCTCAGGGCCGGCGGCCCACCTGGACGCGCCCTATGTCCATGGGGCGGACGTCCTGCCTAACCAATCCCGGCCTGCTCCCGCCCGGGTCAACACGAAGCGCCGGGGCCCTCGACCGCTGTTGCGGCTTCATCGGGCCCGGACCGCGAGAGCGGCCCGGAGTCGGCGCGAAGTCGATTACATCTGGTCTTCGAACTTCTTCGCCAGCTCTTCAATGTTTTCCGGCGGCCAGTTCGGCACGTCCATGCCCAGGTGCAGACCCATGCCGGCGAGCACTTCCTTGATTTCGTTCAAGGACTTGCGGCCGAAGTTCGGGGTCCGGAGCATCTCGGCTTCGGTCTTCTGGATCAGGTCGCCGATGTAGACGATGTTGTCGTTCTTCAGGCAGTTGGCGGAACGGACCGACAGCTCAAGCTCGTCGACCTTCTTCAGCAGCGCCGGGTTGAACGGCAGCTCCGGCTTGGCCTCGCCCTCGACCTTCTTCTTCGGCTCTTCGAAGGTAATGAAGATCTGCAGCTGGTCCTGGAGGATGCGCGCGGCGTAGGCCACGGCGTCAACGGGCGTGACCGCGCCGTTGGTCTCCACTTCCATCACCAGCTTGTCGTAGTCGAGGCTCTGGCCCTGACGGGTCGGTTCGACGCGGTAGGCGACGCGCTTGACCGGCGAATAGAGGGCGTCGACGGCGATCAGGCCGATCGGGGCGTCCTCCGGACGGTTCATCTCGGCCGGGACGTAGCCCTTGCCGGTCTGCACCGTGAATTCCATGCGCACCTGGGCGCCCTCGTCCAGCGTGCAGAGCACGTGGTCGGGGTTCAGGATCTCGATGTCGCCGGAGACCTCGATCTGGCCGCCGGTCACCGCGCCGGGGCCGGTGGCGCGCAGGGTCATGCGCTTCGGGCCTTCGGAGTGCATCCGCACGGCCAGTTGCTTGATGTTCAGGACGATGTCGACGACGTCCTCGCGCACGCCTTCCAGCGAGGAGAACTCGTGGACCACGCCGTCGATCTGCACCGCGGTCACCGCCGCGCCTTGCAGGGAGGAGAGAAGCACGCGGCGCAGGCTGTTGCCGAGCGTCACGCCGAACCCGCGCTCGAGCGGCTCGGCCACCAGACGCGCCTTGCGGCTGGCGTCAGCGCCGGTCTCGATTTGCGGCTTCTCGGGACGGATAAGCTCGTTCCAGTTTCTTTCGATCACGGATGGGTGTCCCTCGAAAACGCAGGATCGCCGGCCGCAGAAACGCAGGCCGGCGCAGGGATGGGGTACTGAATACTCTAGACGCGCCGGCGCTTGGGCGGCCGGCAGCCGTTGTGCGGAATGGGGGTCACGTCACGGATGGTGGTGATCGTCATGCCGACCGACTGAAGGGCGCGCAGAGCCGATTCACGACCCGAGCCGGGGCCCGAGACATTGACTTCCAGGGTGCGCACGCCGTGCTCCGCGGCCTTGCGGCCCGCGTCCTCGGCCGCCATCTGGGCGGCGTAGGGCGTCGATTTGCGCGAGCCCTTGAACCCCATCATGCCGGCGCTGGACCAGGAGATGGTGTTCCCCTGGGCGTCGGTGATGGTGATCATGGTGTTGTTGAACGAGGCGTTCACATGCGCCACGCCCGAAGTGATGTTCTTACGTTCGCGACGTTTGACGCGACCCGGTTCCTTGGCCATCGGCGATAAGCTCTCTTACTTCTTCTTGCCGGCGATCGGCTTGGCCGGACCCTTGCGGGTGCGGGCGTTGGTGTGAGTGCGTTGGCCGCGGACCGGCAGGCCCTTGCGGTGGCGCAGGCCGCGGTAGCAGGCCAGGTCCATCAGGCGCTTGATGTTGACCGCGGTCTCGCGACGCAGGTCGCCTTCCACGGTGTAGTCGCGGTCGATGGCTTCGCGGATCTGCAGGACTTCCTGGTCGGTCAGCTGATTGACGCGGCGAGCGTCCTCGATGCCAACCTTACCCACGATCTCCCGAGCCTTCGCCGGGCCAATCCCATGGATGTACTGCAGCGCGATCACCACGCGCTTGTTCGTCGGAATGTTTACGCCAGCGATACGGGCCACGTGCAGAGTTCTCCTGGTCACGCAAGAGAAGCGCGAACGGCGCCCCAGCCTCTCGCCCCTAAGGTCAAGCCGGTTCGTCCTTCGCGCTCTTTCGCGGAAGCGCTCCGTTATAGGGATCGGGGCGGCTCCGTCAACAACGGAAACGCCTATGTGTGCACGGAAAATTGCGGGCGCAAGGCCCTCGCCTCGCCCGCGCCGTACGCTTGTGACCCCGGGACTCTGCCCCTGGGGAAGTTAAGGAAAGCATGAGAAGCGCGGCGCTGGCAATCGCGCGGGGCGTGTGACGCTTGCGCGCGGCGCCTCCCGGGGCTCACCTAGCCGCACGATTCGGAGGGGCCTCCATGGACTTCAGGCGGACGATGGCGGCGGGCGCCGCGGCGGCGGCGATTCTCGCCTTTGGCGCGGGCCAGGCGGCCGCGAAGGATCTGGCGATCCACGCGGGCCGGCTGATCGACGGCACGGGCAAGCCGGCGCAGAGCCAGGTGACCATCCTGGTCCACGACGACCGGATCGCCAGCGTCACGCCCGGGTTCACCGCGCCGAAGGGCGCCGAGGTGATCGACCTATCCAAGGCGACCGTCCTGCCGGGGCTGATCGACGATCACGTCCACCTCATGATGAGCTTCCATCCGGGCGACCCGGTGAAGACCGCCGTGACCCGCACCGACTTCGACGACGAAATCGACGCGGTGAACAACGCCAAGGCCACCCTGATGGCCGGCTTCACCTCGGTCCGCGACGTCGGCGCCTCCACCGAGGCGATCGTGGCGTTGAAGCACGCGGTCCAGACCGGCGTGATCCCCGGGCCGCGCATGTGGGTGGCCGGCACACCGCTCGGCCCCACCGGCGGTCACGGCGACGCCGCCAACGGCCTCGACCCCGAGCTTTCGCACCCTCACTGGACCGACAACCTGATCGACAGCCCGGAAGCCGCCCGCAAGGCGGTGCGCAAGCTGCGCGCCGAGGGCGCCGACCTGATCAAGATCATGCCTTCCGGCGGTGTGATGTCGATCGGCGACAACCAGAAGCTCCAGCTCATGGAGGACGACGAGATCAAGGCGGTGGTGGAGACGGCCCATGCGCTGGGCCTGAAGGTCGCCGCCCACGCCCACGGCAAGCAGGCGATCGACCACGCCATCGCGCTGGGTGTCGATTCCATCGAGCACGGCACCTACGCCGACGCCGAGAGCTACAAGCTCTTCAAGGAACACGGCGCCTATTTCGTCCCGACCATGCTGGTCGGCGCCAAGGTCTATCAGCACGCCAAAATCCATCCGGAGGACCTCGGCCCTTCGACCGTGGCCAAGACCTTCGAGGTGGTGCCATACATGGAGAAGAACCTGCACGACGCCTACGCGGCCGGCGTGAAGATCGCCTTCGGCACCGACACCTTCGGCATGAGCGCCCACGGCGAGAACGCCCAGGAGTTCGCCATCATGGTGAAGTCGGGCATGAGCCCGGCCGACGCCATCAAGGCGGCGACCTGGAATGCCGCCGACCTGATCGGCGACACCAAGGACATCGGCTCGGTCCAGCCCGGCCGCTACGCCGACATCATCGCCGTCGCCGGCGATCCGCTGGCCGACGTGAAGGCGCTGGAGCACGTGGACTTCGTGATGAAGGGCGGCGTGGTCTACAAGGCGGGCGGCCAGGCCGTTCAGCTAGGCAAGTGATCGGGGGGATTTCGATGAGCTTTCGCAAGACCATGATGGCGGCTGCCGCCGTGACCACGCTGCTGGCCCTGGCCAGCCAGGCGGCGGCCAAGGACGTGGCGATCCACGCCGGGCGGCTGATCGACGGCACGGGCAAGGCGCCCACCGGTCAGGTGACCATCCTGGTGCATGACGACCGCATCGTCTCGGTCACCCCGGGGTTCACCACGCCGAAGGGCGCCGAGGTCGTCGATCTGTCCAACTCGACCGTCCTGCCCGGCCTGATCGACGATCACGTCCACATCACCCAGGGCTTCCACAAGGGCGATCCGATCCACCACAACGTGACCGCGACGGCCTTCGACGCGGCCATCGAGTCCACCAACTACGCCCGCGACACCCTGATGGCCGGCTTCACCTCGGCGCGCGACTGCGGCGGCGAGACCGAGGTGGTGGTCGCCCTGAAGCACGCGATCAACGCGGGCGTCATCCCGGGCCCGCGCCTGTGGGTGGCCGGCAAGCCGCTCAGCCCGACGGGCGGCCACGGCGACGACGCCAACGGCCTGGATCCGGAGCTGGAGCATCCGCACTGGACCGAGAACCTCATCGACAGCCCCGAGGCGGCGCGTCGGGCCGTGCGCAAGCTGCGCGCCGAGGGCGCCGACCTGATCAAGATCATGCCGTCGGGCGGCGTCGCCTCCATCGGCGACAACCCGGCCCTGCAACTGATGGCCGACGACGAGATCAAGGCGGTGATCGAAACCGCCCACAGCCTGGGCATGAAGGTCGCCGCCCATGCCCACGGCAAGCAGGCCATCGACCACACGATCGCGCTCGGCGTCGATTCCATCGAGCACGGCACCTATGGCGACGCGGAGAGCTACAA
>JAFEDM010000456.1 GCA_018241625.1 Pseudomonadota bacterium
CTGCGGCCTGGGCGACCTGGTGCTGACCTGTTCCAGCGCCCAGTCGCGCAACATGAGCGTAGGCCTGGCGCTCGGCCGCGGCCACACCTTGGCTCAGGCCCTGGCCGACAAGGTCTCGGTGGCCGAGGGCGTGGCTTCGGCGCCGGCCGTCCGCGCGCTCGCCCGCAAGCTCGGCGTCGAGGTTCCGATCTGCGAGGCCGTCGCCGCCATCCTGGCCGAGGAGATCGACGTCGACGACGCCATCCGCGGCCTGCTCTCCCGACCCCTTCGCGAGGAATAGACGACCATGGCGCTCTTCATGCTGGCCTGCTTCGACAAGCCGGACGCCCTTCAGCTGCGCATGGCGACGCGGGAGGCGCACCTGGCCTACGTCCGCGAGCTGGCCGACAAGGTGAAGCTGGCCGGGCCGATGCTGGACGCCGGCGACCAGATGGCCGGCTCGCTGTTCGTCCTGGAGTGCGCCGACCGCGCCGAGGCCGAGGCGTTCAACGCCAACGACCCCTACCAGAAGGCCGGGGTGTTCGAGCGTGTGGAGGTCCGCGGCTTCAAGGTCTCCATCGGCGGGCTCGCCTGATGGTGCGGGCTTGAGGGACGGCCAGGACAATCCCGCGCGGCCGGCGCCCGGCGTGCGGCTCTGCGCGGTGGACGAGATCGCCGACCCCGGCTCGAAAGGCTTTCGTTTCCGCGTCGACAACCGGCTGTTCGCAGGCTTCGTGGTCCGCCACGGCGACACGCTGAGCGGCTTCATCGACCAGTGCCCGCACGCCGGCTGGCCGCTGGGCTACGACGACCGCTACCTGACGCGGACCGGCGAACACATCCTCTGCGCCGGCCACGGCGCGCTGTTCACGCTCGACGGCGAGGGCGTCACGGTCCCCTGCGTCGGCGAGCGTCTGACTGCCTGGCCGGTGGAAGTGAAGGACGGCGAGGTGTTCACGGCCTAAAATCCTCCACCAGCGCGCTTTGCGCGCGACAGGGGGAGGTGGATCGCGGCGCAGCCGCGAGACGGAGGGGGTTTCACCCGCGGCGGACAGGCCTGTGGGCTGCAACCCCCTCAGTCAGCTTCGCTGACAGCTCCCCCTCAAACGCGCTTCGCGCTGGGGGAGCATCTTTCACCCCGGCATCGGCTCGTTGGTGAAGCCGGCGACGTCTTCCATCAGTCCCTTGACCGCCGCGGCGACCAGTTCGCCGCCCTTTTCCGGGCTGGCCTGGGCCGGGTCGGAGCCCATGCGGCCGTCGGGATAGCGGGCGCGGAAGTCGATCGCCTCGCGGATCGGGCCCGTGGGCGCGATCTGCGGCGCGTAGTTGGCCGCCTTGATGGCGTCGGGATAACCCCACTGGGTCACCGCGATCTCCGACGGCGTGGCGTGGCTGCCGTGACCGGTGGGGAACTGGCGGTTGGCCAGCGCCATGACGCCCGGCAGCTCCCACCAGTTCTTCAGCTTGCAGGCGAAGCCGCGATTGCGGCCGGCGAAGGTGGCCTCGGCGTAGAGCTCGGAGAAGGCCGCCTCGATGGTGGCGACGTTGCCGCCATGGCCGTTCAGGAAATAGAGCTTTTCGAAGCCGGCCAGGCCCAGGCTGCGGCACCAGTCGAAGATCGCCGCCATGAAGGTGGAAGGGCGCAGCGCGATGGTGCCGGGGAAACCCAGGTGGTGCTGGGCCATGCCGATGTTGAAGGTCGGCGCGACCAGCAGCTCCGGATGCTGGCGCTGGGCCTCGTGGGCGATGATCTCCGGGCACAGCCAGTCGGTGCCGAGCAGGCCCGTCGGCCCATGCTGCTCGTTTGAGCCGATCGGGATCACCACCGTCTTCGAACGCTTCAGGTGGTCGTCGATCTCCTGCCAGGTCGACAGATGCAGCAGCATGGATGGGCCTCGTGGTGGTGTGGTCCTGGGTTAGCCTCTCGACGGCGCCGACGCCAGGGGCCGGCCAGCCTAGAGGGCCTGCCCTGGGGTCTGGGCCCAGGCGGCGCGCGACGGCATGGCGCTGAGCCGCCAGGCGCCGTCGCGCTTGGTGAAGGCGAGCAGGCAGCGCTTGGTCGCCTGTTCTTCCAGGCAGACGTTCTTGCCGTCGCGCACCTTCATGTGCGGGACGATCTGCTGGGCGGTCGGGCGGGCGGGCCAGTTGGGGGCCGTGCGGGCCGCGGCGGTTTTCACGGCCTGCAGGCTGACCATCCGGTCCAGCACGAACTCGCTGGGTGGCTCGCCGATGTCGAGGCCCTTGGCGCGGCCGAGCCCGGCCATCTGTTCGGCGAGGTCGGCGCGCAGGGCCTTGCGGTCCAGGTCGGCCTCGAAGGCGGCGCGGTCGCCCGCGTCGACGGCGGCCAGGAACTTCGCGATGGCTCGGGACGCATCGCCCCGCTCGCCCAGCGCGCAGCCGGCCAGAAGGCTCAGGGAAATTGCGATGACGGCGGCGGCCCCACCCGTTCGAAGCATGGTCCGACCATGGCCGCCCGCGCCGGTTCCGGCAAGCTTGGCCGCCGCAGTTGTTGCGCCAGCGGCCCCGCTACGGATACTGCCTGACGCAACGATCAGAAGCCGAATTCGGGAGTCCCGCCGTGTCCGACAACGAAGTCTTCCCGGTCCCCGCGGAGTGGGCGAAGAAGGCCCTCATGGATGCGGCGGCCTATGACGCCGCCGTGGCCCGCGTCGAGGCCGATCCCGAGGGCTACTGGCGCGACGTCGCGAGCCGCCTGACCTGGTCCAAGCCGTTCACCCAGGTGAAGGACGTCTCCTTCAACCGCGACGACTTCCATATCCGCTGGTTCGCCGACGGCGAGCTGAACGTCTCGGTCAACTGCATCGACCGCCACCTTCCGGCGCGCAAGGACCAGGTGGCCTTTATCTGGGAAAGCGACGACGGGTCGATCAGCGACAACATCACCTACGGCCAGCTGCATTCCGAAGTCTGCCGCATGGCCAATGTGCTGAAGGCCAAAGGCGTCAAGAAGGGCGACCGGGTCACCATCTACCTGCCGATGATCCCGGCGGCGGCCTACGCCATGCTGGCCTGCGCGCGGATCGGGGCGGTGCACTCGGTGATCTTCGGCGGCTTCTCGCCCGACAGCATCGCCGGGCGCATCCAGGACTGCGACTCCAGGATCGTGGTGACCGCGGACGAGGGCCTGCGCGGCGGCAAGCCCGTGCCGCTGAAGAAGAACGTCGACGAGGCGCTGGCGAGCTGTCCCGGTGTCACCGACGTCATCGTCATCAAGCGCACCGGCGCGGACGTGCCGATGACCGCCGGCCGCGACGTCTACTATTCCGAGGTCAAGCAGACCGTCTCCGACGAATGCGAGCCCGAGCCGATGAACGCGGAGGACCCGTTGTTCATCCTCTACACCTCCGGCTCGACCGGGAAGCCCAAGGGCGTGCTGCACACCACCGGCGGCTACCTCACCTGGGCGGCCCACACCCATGAGCTGGTGTTCGACTATCGCCCCGGCGAGGTCTTCTGGTGCACCGCCGACGTGGGCTGGGTGACCGGCCACAGCTATGTGGTCTACGGCCCGCTGGCCAATGCGGCGACCAGCGTGATGTTCGAGGGCGTGCCGAACTACCCCAACGCCTCGCGCTTCTGGGAAGTCTGCGACAAGCACAAGGTCGAGATATTCTACACCGCGCCGACCGCCATCCGCGCCCTGATGCGCGAGGGGGACGGCTTCGTCACCCGCACCTCGCGCTCGACCATCCGCCTCCTGGGCACGGTGGGCGAGCCGATCAATCCGGAAGCCTGGCTCTGGTACCACCGGGTGGTGGGCGAGGAGCGCTGCCCGATCGTCGACACCTGGTGGCAGACCGAGACCGGCGCCTGCCTGATGAGCCCGCTGCCCGGCGCGACCGCGCTGAAGCCCGGCTCCTGCACCAAGCCCCTGCCGGGCGTGAAGCCGCAGCTGGTCGACGCCGACGGCAAGGTCCTGGAGGGCGCGATCAGCGGCAACCTGTGCCTGACCGATAGCTGGCCCGGCCAGATGCGCACGGTCTATGGCGACCACGAGCGGTTCATCACCACCTATTTCACCACCTATCCCGGCAAGTACTTCACCGGCGACGGGGCGCGGCGCGACGCGGACGGCTACTACTGGATCACCGGGCGGGTGGACGACGTCATCAACGTCTCCGGCCACCGCCTGGGCACCGCCGAGATCGAGAGCGCCCTGGTCGCCCACCAGGCCGTCGCCGAGGCCGCGGTGGTCGGCTACCCGCACGAGATCAAGGGCCAGGGCATCTACTGCTACGTCACGCTGAAGGCCGACGTGGAGCCGTCCGCCAGCCTGGAGCCGGAGCTGCGCAACTGGGTGCGCCGCGAGATCGGCCCCTTCGCCTCGCCCGACGTGATCCAGTTCGCGCCGGGCCTGCCCAAGACCCGCTCCGGCAAGATCATGCGCCGGATCCTGCGCAAGGTGGCCGAGGGCGACATCGCCAACCTGGGCGACACCACGACCCTCGCCGATCCCAGCGTGGTCGACGACCTGGTGCGCAACCGCGCCGAGGACGGCGCGCCGGACATCATCGCCATCGAGGGCGGCCGCATCGGCGCCGACGAGATCGAGCGGGTGCTGGAAAGCCACGACTGCGTGCTGGAAGCTGTCGCCGTCGGTGGGCCGGCCGGGGTCGAGGTCTTCGTCATTCCCGCCGCCGACGCGCGGGTGACGGACATCCTGGAGGCCGACCTGAAGGGCCTGGTGCGGCGCGAGATCGGCGCGGCGGCGGTTCCGGCCTCGGTCCGGTTCCTGTCGGCCCTGCCGCGGGTGAAGTCGGGCGCGGTGGCGCGGCGCATCCTGCGCAAGGTGGCCGTGGGCGACCTTTCGAACCTGGGGGACCCGTCGCAGCTCGCCGACCCGGGCGCGCTGGACGAGCTGCTGAAGACGCCGGCCGGCGCCTGACCCACGACGCGGCGATCGGGATGCATCGACACCTGCTCATCGCCGCGCTCGCCGCAGCCGCCGGCCCGGCCGCCGCCGCCCTGCCCGACCGGGCGATGCAGCAGCTGGAACGCGGTCGTCCCTATGTGGACGTGGAGCCCGGCCCGGACGGCGCGTCCGGGGTGATCCAGGCGGCGATCGACGTGGCCGCCCCGCAGGCGGTGGTGTTCAAGGTGATGACCGACTGCGACCTGGCGCCCAAGATGGTGGCCAACCTGAAGAGTTGCCGGGTGCTGGACCGCGACCCGCAAGGCCGCTGGGACATCCGCGAGGAGATCTCGAAGATGACCTTCGCGCCCTCGGTCCGCACGGTCTATCGCGAGGACTTCGACCCGCCGCACAGCATGAGCTTCCACGCCACGGGTGGCGACCTGAACGTGTTCGAGGGCCAATGGCGGCTGGAGCCGCATGGCGAAGGCGTGCGGGTGACCTATGAGGCGAAGATCGCCGCGCCCTTTTCAGTACCCGGCTGGGTCGCGCGGCTGGCCCTGCGCCACGACCTGCCGCAGGCGCTGCTGGCGCTGCGCCGTGAGGCCATGGCGCGCGCCCCATGAACGCCGAGCTGCCGGCGGCCCTGCGGGTCGCCCTGGACCGCGCCCTGGACCGCACCTCGCGCAGAGGGCTCGCGGAGCGGGCGGCCAGGACATCGGAGGCCTATCGCGCCGGCA
>JAFEDM010000457.1 GCA_018241625.1 Pseudomonadota bacterium
GGTCCTGGTTGAGGGGCGCGCGCAGGTCCATTTCGGTGCCGGAAAGCGTGGTGGTTTCAGCTTCGATCGTCGTCTGGTGGGCGGTCATTTGGGCGGCTCGGCTTTGGGGCAATAAAAAAGGCCCTCGCGGGGGCCTGGTTATAAGCGACCTTGAACGGACTGAGCAGGGGTCAGTCCGCGGCGGGTCGCCTTACGAGTACAAGAAGGGTGCGCACGAGTGTTCCTCGGAAACTTGCGATCAGGGCTTTCGCATGCCGGGCTTAGGGCGTCAAGCCGGGGCTCTGCGCAATAAACTGCCTCCACTGCTCGTCGGGGGCGATTCCGCCGATCCGCGGCCAATCGGCCATCTGGCCGCGCATCCAGGTGGCCTGGCGCTTGGCGTAGCGGCGCGTCTCCTGCTGGGCGGCGGCCAGGGCGTCGGGAAGTTCCGTCTCGCCGCGCAGGTGGGCGGCGAACTCGCGGAAGCCCACGGCCTTCATCAGCGGCAGCGCCGGATCGAGATCGCGCGCGGCCAGGGCCGCGACCTCGTCCAGGACGCCCGCGCTCAACATCGCCTCCAGCCGTGCGTCGCAGCGGGCGTAGAGCGCCTCGCGCGGCGGATCGAGCGCGACCGCCGACCACGAGCCTGAGGGCAGGGCGAGGGCATTATCTCCCTGCCAGTCGCTGAGCGACCGGCCGGTGGCGGCCCAGACCTCCCAGGCGCGCGTCAGGCGTTGGCGGTCGGCGACGGGGATGCGCGCGGCCGCGGCCGGATCGACACGGGCCAGGCGTTCGCGGAAGGCGTCCGCGCCCAGGGCTTCGTGCTCGGCGGCGACGGCGCGGCGCACGTCGGCGGCAATCTCGGGGACCTCGGCCAGGCCTTGCGTCAGGGCGTGGAAATAGAGGCCCGTGCCGCCCACCACCACCGCCGGCCGGCCGCGCGCCTCGATGCCTGCCAGCACGTCGTGCGCCGCCTTCAGCCAGCGGCCCACCGACCAGCCGTCCGCCGCGTCGACCGTCCCGAACAGGTGGTGTGGCGCGCGCGCTTCCTCTTCTGCCGAAGGCCGCGCGGTCAGCAGGCGCAGGTCGGCGTAGAGCTGCATGGAGTCCGCATTGACGATCTCGCCCCCGGTCGCCTCGGCCAGGCGCAGGGCCAGCGCCGACTTGCCGCTTGCAGTGGGTCCGGCGATCAGCCAGATGCGGGGCGCCATGGAACTCGTCCTCACCGTCGTCGCCCCGCCCGAAGCCGGCGCCGTTTCGCTGAACCTGCGCGATGTCTTCGCCAGCGTGGGCGCGGAAGGCAAGTCGGCGCGGAAGCTGGACGGCGGCGACACCGGCGTCACCGACGTGATCCTGGAGGCGCCGGACCTCGCCGCGGCCCGGGCCGCGCTCGCCGCGGCGCTGGCCGACCAGGGCGTGGACTGGTGCCTGCAGCCCGTCGCCGGGCGGCGCAAGCAGCTGCTGGTGGCCGACATGGATTCCACCATCATCAACGTCGAATGCCTGGACGAACTGGCCGATTTCGCCGGGCTGAAGGCCGAGATTTCCGCCATCACCGAGCGCGCCATGCGCGGCGAACTGGCCTTCGAAGGCGCCCTGCGCGAACGCGTCGCCATGCTGAAGGGCCTGCCGATCTCGGCGCTCGAGGAGACCTACGACGAACGCGTGCGGCTCAATCCCGGCGCGCGGACCCTGGTGCGGACCATGGCCACCAACGGCGCGCGCTGCGTCCTGGTCTCGGGCGGCTTCAACTTCTTCACCGTGCGGGTGGCGGCCGAGGCCGGCTTCCACGCCGACCGCGCCAACTGGCTGAAGAGCGAGAAGGGCCAGCTCACCGGCGAGGTGGGCGAGCCGATCCTCGGCCGCGAGGCCAAGCTGGCCGCCCTCCAGGAAGAAGCCGCGGCCAAGGGCCTGCCGCTGTCGGCGGCCATCGCCATCGGCGACGGGGCGAACGACCTGGCGATGATCGAGGCGGCCGGCCTGGGCGTCGCCTATCGCGCCAAGCCCATCGTCGCGGCCCAGGCCGACGCCAAGATCGACCACACCGATTTGACGACCCTGCTCTACTTCCAGGGCTACGAGCGGGGCGACTTTGTCACGGACTGAAGCGCTCCTTGATTTGGCCTGCCGCCCCGAGTCCGCTTAACCCGCCGTCATGAGCTTCCCGCGTTCCGTCAAGGCCGTCGTCTTCGACATGGATGGCCTGTTGGTCGACACCGAACAGGTGGTGTTCGCCGCCATGCAGCACGCCGCGTCCGGCATCGGCGGCGAGCTGCCCTTCGCCACCTTCCAGCGGATGGTGGGCCTGACCCACGCCAAGAGCGATCTGATCCTGGTCGAGCACTTCGGCGACGGCTTCGACCTGGAGACCTTTTCCGCCACGGTCAGCAGCTATTTCCGCGCCGAGCAGGCCGCGGGCATCGCGCTGAAGGCCGGTGTGGCCGAGATCCTGGCCCAGCTCGACGCCATGGGCCTGCCGCGCGCCATCGCCACCTCGTCCAGCCAGTTCGCCGTGGAGCAGAGCCTGGGGCCGCACGGCCTGCTCCACCGCTTCGACGCCTTCATCACCCGCGATGTGCAGGAACTGGGCAAGCCGCACCCCGAGCCCTTCCTGAAGGCCGCCGCGGCGATCGGGGTCGATCCGGCCGACTGCCTGGCCCTGGAGGACAGCCACAACGGCGTCCGCGCCGCCGCCGCCGCCGGCATGATGACGGTGATGGTGCCCGACATGCTGGACCCGACGGAGGAGATGGAGACCCTGACCGTGCGCATCGCCGCCGACCTGCACGAGGTCACGGCGTTGTTGGCGGCGCAAAAGCGCTAGAGATCGATCCAGTACCGGCGGCCGCGCACGCCCGCGACCCAGGGGTTGTCGACCTCGTCGCGCAGCACCCCGCCGTTCTTCTCGATCACCCGGATCGAGCCTTCGTTGTCGAGGTTGACGGTCAGCATCACCCGCTTGAGCGGCAGGTTCGCGCGTACATGGTCCAGCGCCTGGGCCAGCATGGCGCTGGCGTGCCCCTGCCGCTGCGCGGACGGGCGCACGGCATAGCCGATGTGGCCGCCCCAGCTTTCGAGGATGGCGTTCAGCTCGTGGCGGATGCCGACCGAGCCCAGGAAGGTCGCGCCGTCCATGTACCAGAGCTCGGTGGCCGGCACGCGCTCGCCCAGGGTCCCATCGGGCAGCACCACCTGGCGCGGCGGATGGTTCACCTGGCGGACGAACCACGCCGGCTCGCGCTCGATCTGGGCGATCTCGTCCGCCGTCGTCGGGCGCAGGTTGTCGCGCGAGAAGCCTTCGCGCAGCGCCTCGAGGAAGCTCGGAATGTACGCCAGCTCAGCGCGCACCAGGGACGGCATCAGCGCTTGGACGCTCCGGCGTTCGGCCCCTGCTCGAAGTATTTGAAGAAGGCGCTGTCGGGCGACAGGACCAGGGTGGTGTCGCCCTGGCCCAGGCCCAACTCATAGGCCTGCATGGAGCGGTAGAAGGCCGCGAACCCCGGGTCCTTGCCGAAGGCCTGGCCGAAGATGCGGGTCCGCTGGGCGTCGCCCTGGCCCATGGTCTCAGCGGCCTCTTCGCGCGCCTTGGCCAGGGTGATGGTCACCTCCTTGTCGGCGGCGGCCATGATTTCGCGCTTCTTCTGCTCGCCCTCGGCGCGGAACTGGGCGGCGGCCTGCTGGCGGTTGGTCTGCATGCGGTTGTAGACCGAGGCCTGGTTCGCGGTCGGCAGGTCCACCCGCTTCATGCGCAGGTCGATGATGTCGATGCCAAGCTGGGACTCCTTGGCCCGGCGGGCGACGTCGGCCCGCGACTGCGCCATCAAGGCCTCGCGCTTGCCGGAGATGATGTCGTCGGTGGTGGACGACCCCAGGATCTGGCGCAGCGAGGAGTTCACCAACCGCTCCAGCCGGTCCTGCGCCGTGTGCTCGTCGTGCAGGGTCCGGTAGTATTGCAGCGGGTCGGAGATGCGGTAGCGCAGGAAGGCGTCGACCACGAGCCGCTCCTGGTCGCCGGTGACGATCTCTTCCTGGTCGGCTTCCATCGACTGGTTGCGGCGGTCCAGCTTGACGACGTTCTCGATGAACGGCGTCTTGAAGTTGAGGCCGGCGCCGCCCTTTTCCGTGGGCGCATGGATCACGCGGACCGGCGCGCCCAGGCGCAGGACCACGGCCTCTTCGCGCTGGTCGACGACGAAGACCATGCTGGCGCCGACCCAAACCAGGAACAGGCCGGCGAGGGCGTAGACGAGCAGGCGGGCGGACGAGCTCACGTCTGGGGCCCTCCCGACTGCGAGGGCGCCTGGCCGCCCTGTTGGGGCGCGGTCTGCTGCGGCGCCTGGGGCGGCGGCTGGGCGTTGGGACCGCCGCGCGGCCGGAACACGTCGGGCGGCAGGATCACCGGGGCGGTCACGCCCTTGCCGGAGATCACCACCTTGTTGGAGTTGCGCAGCACGCGCTCCATGGTCTCCAGATAGAGGCGGTCGCGGGTCGCCTGCGGCGCGCGGCGGTACTCGCTGTAGATGGCGTTGAAGCGGGCGGCGTCGCCGGTGGCGGTGCGTTCGGCCTGCTCGCGATAGGCCTGGGCCAGCTGGACGATCCGCGCGGCGTCGCCCTTGGCCTCGTTGACCACCTTGTTGCGATAGGCGTCGGCCACGTTCTCGGCGGAGTCGCGGTCCTGCTGGGCGCTCTGCACGTCGCGGAACGCCGAGACGACTTCCTGCGGCGGGCCGGCCGAGCGGATCTGCACCTCGACGATGCGCACGCCCATGCCCCAGGCGTCGAGGATGCGCTGCATCTCGTCGGCGGTGTCCAGCTGCACCTGGCCGCGGCGCTTGTTGAGGATGTCGTCGAGGGAGGTGCGGCCCACCACTTCGCGCATGGCGCTTTCGGCCACCGCCTTCACCGCGTCCTCGGGCTCGCGGGTGGCGAAGACGAACCGGGCGGCGTCGGACACCCGCCAGGTGACGCTGAAGTTCAGGTCGACGATGTCCTTCTCGCTGGTCAGCATCAGGCTGGGCGAAGAAGCCGCGGCGGCGCTGTTGTCGGCGTCGCTGCTGGTGGGGATGCTGGCGCCGCCGATGTCGAACCGGTTGAGCGTGGTCACCGGCACCTTCTGGACCTTCTCGATCGGCCACGGCAGGTGATAGCGCGGCCCCGGCGCCTCATTGCGGGAATAGGCGCCGAAGGTGGTGACCACGGCCACCTCGTTCGGTTGCACCAGATAGATGCCGGACAGCGCCCAGAGCGCGAAGACGGCGGCCGCGATGCCGACCAGGGCGCCCGGCTGGACGCCGCCGCCTGGCCCGCCGAACAGGCCGCGCATCCGCTGGCGCATCCGGTTCATGCCGGCGTTGAGGTCGGGGCCCGTCGGACGGCCGCCGGAGGGCTTGCGCGAGGGCTCCTTGCGCTCGCCGTCGTCGCCCGAGGGCGGTGAGCCCCAGGGGCCGGGATTGGCGTTGTCGTTCCAGGGCATCTGCCGGGTCGGTCTTTGCTTTCAGCTCACGGAGGGGCTTTGTTGTGGTCGATCCTGGCGCGGCGCCCATATGACAGGCGCGGTCTAGTGGATATGAGACGCAGACCACGTCAAAGCAAGCTTAAGGCGTCATGAGCGACCAACCCGACCGATCCCAGCTGCTGGCCGCCCTCGACGCCGTCGTCGATCCCAAATCGGGCAAGGGCCTGACCGCGGCCGGACTGGTGCGCGGCCTGTCGATCCGTGGCGATCGCGCCGGCTTCATGCTGGAGGCGCCGGCCGCCGACATCGAGCTCTACAAGCCCGTGCGCGACGCCGCCGAGCAGGTCCTGGCCGCCCAGCCCGGCGTGGGCCAGGCCCAGGTGGTGCTGACCGCCGAGGCGGCCCACACCCCGCAGTTCTCCGCCTCCGTCACCCCACGCCGCCGGCCCACGGCCCGCGTCGCCGAGGACCCGCAGGCGAAGCTCGGCCCCATGGCGGAAGCCGAGCGCCCGGCCTTCGTCGGCAAGGTGATCGCGGTGGCCAGCGGCAAGGGCGGGGTCGGCAAGTCCACGGTCTCGGCCAACCTCGCGGCGGCCTTCGCGCGGCTGGGCCTGAAGTCCGGCCTGCTGGACGCAGACATCTACGGACCCTCGGCCCCGCACATGATGGGCATCAAGGACGAGCCCACCTTCGACGACGACAAGCGGCTGATCCCGCTGATGGCCTGGGGCGTGAAGGTGATGTCCATCGGCTTCATCGTCGAGGACGGCACGGCCAACATCTGGCGCGGGCCGATGGCGAGTTCGGCGCTGCGCACCCTGATGAACAGCGTCTGGGGGACGGAGGACGATCCGCTGGATGTGCTGGTCATCGACCTGCCGCCGGGCACCGGCGACATCCAGCTGACCCTGGTCCAGAAGCTGCAGCTCGACGGGGTGGTGATCGTGTCGACCCCGCAGGAGATCGCGCTGATCGACGCGCGCCGCGCCGCCACCATGTTCCGCAAGACCGGCGCCGCGATCCTGGGCGTGGTCGAGAACATGGCCTGGTTCTCGGATCCCACGACCGGCGCGCGGATCCCGATCTTCGGCGAGGGCGGCGGCGCGCGCGAGGCCCAGCGTCTGGGCGTGCCCCTGTTGGGCCAGGCGCCGATCGAGGTGGCCGTGCGTCAGTCCGGCGACGAGGGCCGGCCGGTGGTGGTCTCCCACCCCGACAGCCCGGCGGCGCACGTCTTCATGGACATCGCGCGCCGCCTGATGTGAGCCGGCCTAACTGGCCTTGGCGGTGATGGTCTCTCCCGGCCCGCCGAGGACCTCGACGCTGGAGGCGTAATCGCGCGCTTCCAGCTCCTCCAGCGCCTTGCGGATTTCGCTCTGTTTCTGGGAGGTCAGCTTGTAGCCGATCAGGCAGGCGGAGCCGATGACCACCAGGATGATCGGGGCGAAGACGTAGCACATCTCCAGGCCGCGGATGGCTTCCGGGGTGTTCTTGAATCCGGGCTTGGCGACGAAGCCCACCATGTCGAGGATCGGGTAGATGATCGTCACCGCCAGCGACGAGCCCAGCTTCTGGGTCAGGGTCACCAGGGCGTAGAGCACGCCCGAGCGTTCCTTGCCGGTCTCCAGCCGCAGCTGGTCGGCCACGTCGGCCACCATGGCGCGGATCAGCACGATGAAGGCGGAGCCGCAGAAGCCCACCGAGAACATGCTGAGGAACGTCGGCCAGAACAGCTTCGCCGGGATCAGCATGAGGACGGTCTGGGTGATGGCGTAGCCCAGGCCCGCGAGCTGGACCGTCCGGTGCTTGCCCAGCCGCTGGGCGACCTTCGCCCAGACCGGCGCGCCGACGATGCCCGCGCCGCCGTAGGGGATCAGCAGCACGCTTACCAGCCCGAGCTCGAACCCCTTCGCCTCGTGGAAGAAGAACAGGTAGATCGGCGCGCTGGCGCCGGGGCCCAGGATCAGGAACAGGTCGGCGGCCACCAGCCGGAACATCGAGGGGTTGGTGAAGACGGCGAGATAGTCCTTGAGCGTGGTGCGGTCCTTCTGCGCCACCGGCGGCGTGCGCTCGTGCGTGGACAGCAGGGTGATCAGCACCGCGACGGTCGCCGCCGCCATGATGATCCAGCCGATGGTCGGGATGCTGTTCGGATCCGCGGGTCGGATCCTGTTATGGGTGATCAGCGGCAGGGCGCTGATCGTCGAAGAGCCGCAGACCCCGATGCCCAGCATCCAGCCGAACATGCGCGAGCGCTCGTTGTAGCTGCCGCTCAGCGCCGCCGCCCACGCCGAGTGCCCGAGCACCAGCATGGAGTAGGCGATGTAGAGCAGGATGTACCAGGTGAAGAGGTAGTTGGCGTCGACGCCCGCCGGGGGGTTGAACACCTTGTAGACCGCCACCCAGAGCACCGGCAGGCCGGCCACATACCAAGGGCGGTAGCGGCCGAACGGCGTGCGGGTCACGTCCATCAGCCAGCCCAGCAACAGGTCGACGCCCAGGTCGGCCAGGCGCAAGGCGCCGATCGTCAGTCCGATCGCGGTGAGCGAGAGCCCCATCTTGCCGGCGTAGAACGGCGGCAGATAGGTCGAGAGCATGCCGACGAGCAGATAGGCCGGGATGCTGCCGGCGGAGAACGCCAGCAGCCGTGGAAGGGGCATGCGATCAGATCGGGTGGTCCCCGTAGTTGAGGTCACTGAGCGTCTCCCAAAATCAATAGGTCACCCTCTGTCGGAGTGATTATGCAGGCAGGAGAGACCACAGATTGGCGCGGGTGCAAGGGCTTTCCGCCGCGGCAGGCGGTCACGGACCGGTGACGAGCGGGTCGCCCGGATGCGGGGCCACGCCGTCGACGCCCGGCAGTTCCTCGACCAGGGCGTCGCGCGCATCGAGCTGGCGGCGGATCTCGGCGTGGCGCTCGGCGCTGAGCTTGTAGCCCAGGAAGGCCGCGCCCCCGAGCATGACGAAGGCGATGGGCCCGGTGATGTAGATCAGGTCCAGGCCATGGATCTGGTCGGGCCCGTTCACCGCGTGCGACCTGGCGTCGTAGCCGACCACGCCCAGCAGGGCGTAGGTGACGAAGATCGACAGCGCGCTGGCGGCCTTGGTCGTGGCGCTGGTCACCGCATAGAGCAGGCCGGTGAGGTCGCGGCCGCCCTCCAGCCGCAGTTCGTCCGAGACGTCGGCGGTGATCGCCCGCACCATCACCACGAAGCCGGTGGCCAGAGCGCCCAGGAAGAACATCGGCGCGATCGCCGGCAGCGGCTGTCCCTTGGGCAATAGCGGGATGACGATCAGGGCCAGGGAGTAGAGGGTGGTGGTGACGATCAGCGCCCGGTGCTTGCTGATCCGGTTGGCGAGCCAGGCCGCCGCCGGACCGCCCACCAGTCCCGCCAGGATGTAGAGGGCGAGCAGTAGGTTGCCGGCCGTCAGGCTCATGCCGCGGGAGTCGCGGAAGTAGAAGATGTAGAGCGCGGCCATCCAGCCCGGGCCCATGGTGACGCAGAAGTCGGCGGCGAGG
>JAFEDM010000458.1 GCA_018241625.1 Pseudomonadota bacterium
AACCCGCCGACGGCGGCCCCGCCGGCCGACACCACGCCGCCGACGCCGCCAACGGCCTAACCGTCACCGTTGGGGAAAACGAAGAGGGCCGCGCCATTCCGGCGCGGCCCTTTGCTTATGGGGTCCGGCTTATGGGGCCGGAACGTCGGGGTGGAAAACGCCGGCGAGGCCCAGTCCAAGAAGCCCGCCCACGCCTTCCACCCCGCCCTCGCCCCGGTGGGGGCGGCGAGGGTTCCGAACCGCAGCCAGGGTGGCGCGGCGCGGGCGCGCGGTAAATTGGACCAAAGTCGTAGGACTAAAGTCCTAGCGCTGGCGCAGGCCGGTGATCTCCGGGACGCCGTGGCCCTCGTTGACGTCGAAGGCGATCTTCTGGCCGACCTTCATCCTGGCGATCAGCGCCGGGGCGGCCTTGAAGTCCATGGTCATCGACGGCCAGCCCAGGGACGGGATCGGGTCATGCTTCAGGGTCACCGTGCCGCCCGCCGGGTCGACCGCGGTGACGACGCCCGTGCCCTGGGCGTTGCGCGGCGGCCGGGCGGCGGGATCGCTCGCGGGGGCGGGGGCGGCGGGGGGCTGGGCGACGGCGAGCAGCGGCGCGGCCGCCAGCGAAGCGACCAGGGCGGCGAGAAGGGCGGGCTTGGCGATCATGTCCGGCAATCTGGCGCCCTCGAAGGCCGGCATCTAGTCCATTTGGATCATGCGGCGCGTCGCGGCGCGCCCCTAACCTCCCCGCACAGAGTCGGAGGGGGCGACCCGACCGGCTTCCAGGGCTCAGGCGGCGACGGTCCAGCGTTCGCCTGGGAAGCCGTCGTCGTTGGCGGGCGGTCGCGACCGCCGCGGCCCGCGGCGGCGCATCGCGGTCCGGCCTCGCGGCCGGGCCGCGACCTGGACCCGGGGCCGCAACCGCCGCCCGGCCCAGGACACCGCCGCCTTCAGGGCGCCGCCGACCCCCGCGACCCAGGCGATCACCGCCACGTCGAAATAGGCCACCAGATCGCCGGCCCCGATCATCGCGAGGTCAGCGGGCAAGGCCGCGTACATGAAGCCGATCACGGCGAGGGCGAAGACCAGCATGAGCGCCGCCCGCCACAGGATCGAGCGGCTGAAGAGCAGCTTGCGGCCGTCCGGCGTCAGCAGCCAGGCGGGCCACAGGACGGTGAGCCTATAGAGCTGGCTCAGCCACAGCTCGACGATCCCGCGCATGCTCTTCCCCCATGAGGCTGCGCTTGAGGTGGGGCGACGCTTCAAAGGTGCAAGTGCTCCTCCCCTGAAGGGGACACTTCGGGGGAGGTGGCCCGAAGGGCCGGAGGGGGCTTTCGCAAGCCGCCCCCTCCGTCAGCTTCGCTGACGGCTCCCCCGTCGTCTTCGCGACGGGGGAGGAGCCGCTCAGCGCGGGCGCTGGGCGTGCGCCGCCAGGATCACGGCGGCGGCGGCGGTGACCTTGCGGCCGGTGGGCAGGTGGATGAATTCGTTCGGGCCGTGGGCGTTGGACGCGGGGCCGAGCACGCCGGTGATCAGGAACTGGGCGTCGGGGAATTTCTCGCCCAGCATGCCGATGAAGGGGATGGTGCCGCCCTCGCCCATCATCGCCGCCTCGCGCCCGAAGGTCGCGTGGCTGGCCTGTTGCACGGCGGCCTCGAGCCAGGGCTGCAGCGGCGGCGCGTTCCAGCCGGGGCTGGCCTGCTTGGCGTCGAAGGTGACACGTGCGCCCTGCGGCGGATCGGCGGTGAGGGTGTCGCCGAGCGCCTTGATGCAGGCGTCGGGGTCGGCGGTCGGCGGCAGGCGCACGCTGATCGCCAGCGAGGTGCCGGGGCGCAGCACATTGCCGGCGTTTGCCGGAGCCGGCAGGCCCGCCGCGCCGATGGTGGTCAGCGCCGGCCGCCAGGTGCGGTTGAGGATCAGTTCGGCGAGGTCGCGGGTCGGCGGCTCGGTGTCGCCGGCAAAGGGGAACTTCTTCCAGACCGTCTCGCCCAGGGCCTGGGCGGCGACCTTGGCCTGGGACTTCCGCTCGGCGGGGATCTCGACGTTGAAGGCCTTGGCCAGAATCGCGCCGGTGCCTTCGTCCTCGAAGCGCGAGAGGATCTGGCGGGCCAGGCGGAAGCTGTCGGGCACCACGCCGGACGCGTCGCCGGAGTGGACGCCCTCGGTCAGCACCTCGACGCTGAGCAGGCCGCCGGCTAGGCCGCGCAGCGAGGTCGTCAGCCAGAGCTGGTCGTAGTTCCCGCAGCCCGAGTCGAGGCAGATCACCAGGGACGGCGCGCCGATGCGGTCCTTCAGATGGTCGACGTAGAACGGCAGGTCGTAGGAGCCGCTTTCCTCGCAGGCCTCGATCAGCACCACGCAGCGGGCGCGCTTCACGCCCTGCGCCTGCAGCGCCAGCAGGGCGGTGACCGAGGCGTAGATGGCGTAGCCGTCGTCGGCGCCGCCACGGCCGTAGAGCTTGTCGCCCTGGATCACCGGCTCCCAGGGCCCGAGGCCGTCCGACCAGCCGACCATCTCCGGCTGCTTGTCCAGGTGGCCGTAGAGCAGGACGGTGCCGCTCTCGATCTCGCCGGGGGATTCGATGAGGATCACCGGGGTGCGGCCGGGCAGGCGCACGATCTCCAGGGTCGCGCCCGGCAGGGCCTCGATCTTCGCGCGCGCCCAGCCGGCCATGTGCTCGACGGCCTGGTCGATGAAGCCGGTCGTCTCCCAGTCGGGATCGAAGGCCGGCGATTTGGCGGGGATGCGGATGTAGTCGACCAGCGCCGGGATGATCTCGTCTTCCCAGACCTGGTCCACGAACCGGTTGAGCGCCTCTTCGTCCATCGAAAACCTCCGAACTGCGGCCCCTGCTATAGCCGCCGCGTCGATGCGCCCCAATGCCACATCGCCCGAATCTGCACCTTTCGCTAACCAGCCAGCGCTTCAGTGCGCGCTCGCTTTTTTGCTTTCCGCCAGCAGACCTTCTCACCGCCAGATCGAGGCCCGTCATGATCAACACCCAGGAAATCCTCGAATGGCTGTCGGCCTTCGCGGTGGTGATCTCGGGCGCGCTCGCCGGCCACTTCGCCTATGAGGGCATGAACGCCGTCCAGTGGGCGGGCGCAGTGACCGCGGTGCTGGGTTCGGTGACGCTGGCCGTCGCCCTGCGCACCTGGCCCGCCAAGGCCAAGGCGCGCGGCCAGCGCCTGAAGGACTGACCGGTCCGCGCCGTCAGTCCGGAAAGATTTCCAGGCCCATGGCGCTGAGCAGGGCCTGCTGCTGCGACACTGCGATCTTCATTCCGGCGTAGTCGGCCAGGCCTGAGAGGTCGAGGCCGGAGACCTCCGCGCGCCGCAGGTCCGCGCCGGCGAGCTTCAGGCCCGAGGTCAGGGCCTGGAAGAGGTCTGCGTCGGTCAGGTCCGCGCCCGAAAGGTCGGCGCCGGTAAGGTCCGCCTCACGCAGGGACGAGCCTGAAAGGTCGCAGCCCTTCAGCGACGCCTCCGACAGATCGGCCAGCTCGAGGTTGCAGCGGGCGAAGGTGGCGGCCGTGTGGATCGTCTTCGGGCTGAGCGCGCGGGCGAAGTCGGCGCGGTGGAAGCGCGCGCCGCGCAGGTTCGTATCGACGACTTCCACCGACCACAGGCTAGTGCGGTCCATGTCGGCGAAGGAGAGGTCGCAGGCCTCGAACCGCGCCTGATCGAGCTGGGAAAAGGCGATCTCCACGCCGGAGTGGCTGTCCGGATCGGCGAAGTTGCAGCGGATGAACTGCGCCTCGCGCAGGTCGGCGTGGGCGAAGCGGCAGCGCACGAAGCGGCACTCGATGAACCGCGCGCCCGGCAGCAGGGCGGCGCTGAGCTTGGCGTCGGTGAGGACGCAGGCGGTGAGCTTGATATCGGCCAGCTCGCGCTCGTCGAAGTCGTAGGCGGAGAGGTCGAGGCCCTCGTAGGCGCCGCCGGGTTCGAGGTCGGGGATGTCGCTCATCCCTTCTCATCCCATGACCTGAACGGCAGCTAAAGGGCCGTGAACCCCAGCTAACAGCGAGGCTCCGAGGCCGTTCAGGCGCGCCGGCGCATCTTGCGTGTCATCGGGCCGGACCCCTCCGGCCTTCCACCGCCGAATAGGAGCTGGCGATGACCTTGAAGACCCTGGCCCTGGCGGGCGCGACTCTGGTTTCGCTCGCCGCCCCCGCGACGGTTATGGCGCAGCCGTACTACGGCTACGACTACGGCTATCATCGCGATCACGATCGCGACCGCTACGATCGCGGCGACTACGACCGCGACGCCTGGCGCCGCAACGAATGGCGCGCCTACGACCGCTACGAGCACCGCGGCGACTATCGCGACTATCGCCGCTGCTACACCGAGCAGCGCGGCGGCTACTACGCCTGGAACGGCCGCTATGTGCCGCGGACCGTAGAGGTGTGCCGGTAACCCGTGTCATCCCGGTTTCGCGTAGCGAAGACCGGGACCCATAGACACCGATGCGAAAAAGCAACTGCGCCGCTGGAGCCAATCCGGCGGCGCAGGCGCGTATGGGTCCCGGATAGTCGCTGACGCGCCTTCCGGGATGACACTCAGGGGTTGGCGACTTTCACCAGGATCTCGCCGCCGCCTTCGCGGAACTTCTCGGCCATCTCGGCCATGCCTCGTTCAATTTGGCCCGCATCGACGTCGTTCTGCTGGCGGGCGGCGTCGCGGATGTCCTGGCTGATCTTCATGGAGCAGAACTTCGGGCCGCACATGGAGCAGAAGTGGGCGGTCTTCATCGCCTCCTTCGGCAGGGTCTCGTCGTGGTATTCGCGGGCCGTTTCCGGGTCGATGCCCAGGTTGAACTGGTCCTCCCAGCGGAACTCGAAGCGGGCGCGGCTGATGGCGTCGTCCCAGGCGCGCGCGGTCGGGTGGCCCTTGGCGAGGTCGGCGGCGTGGGCGGCCAGCTTGTAGGTCATGACGCCGACCTTCACGTCCTCGCGGTTCGGCAGGCCCAGGTGCTCCTTGGGCGTGACGTAGCAGAGCATGGCGGTGCCGAACCAACCGATCATCGCCGCGCCGATGGCGGAGGTGATGTGGTCGTAGCCGGGGGCGACGTCGGTGGTGAGCGGGCCGAGCGTATAGAACGGCGCCTCGCCGCAGGTCTTCAGCTGCTTGTCCATGTTGGCCTTGATCTTGTGCATCGGCACGTGGCCGGGGCCCTCGATCATCACCTGGACATTGTGCTTCCAGGCGATCTGGGTCAGCTCGCCCAGGGTTTCCAGCTCGCCGAATTGGGCGGCGTCATTGGCGTCGGCGATCGAGCCGGGGCGCAGGCCATCGCCGAGGCTGAAGGACACGTCGTAGGCCTTCATGATCTGGCAGATGTCTTCGAAGTGCTCGTAGAGGAAGTTCTCCTTGTGGTGCGCCAGGCACCACTTGGCCATGATCGAGCCGCCGCGTGAGACGATGCCGGTGACCCGACCGGCGGTCAGCGGCACATAGGCCAGCCGCACGCCGGCGTGGATGGTGAAGTAATCGACGCCCTGCTCGGCCTGTTCGATCAGGGTGTCGCGGAACACCTCCCAGGTCAGGTCCTCGGCGACGCCGTTCACCTTCTCCAGCGCCTGGTAGATCGGCACGGTGCCGATCGGCACGGAGCTGTTGCGGATGATCCAATCGCGGATGTTGTGGATGTTACGGCCGGTCGACAGGTCCATGACCGTGTCCGCCCCGCAGCGGATCGACCAGACCATCTTGTCGACCTCGTCGGAGACGTGGCTGAGCACCGCCGAGTTGCCGATGTTGGCGTTGATCTTCACCAGGAAGTTGCGGCCGATGATCATCGGCTCGAGCTCGGTGTGGTTGATGTTGGCCGGGATGATGGCGCGGCCGCGGGCGATCTCGTCGCGCACGAACTCCGGGGTGCAGAAGTCCGGGATCTCGGCGCCGAAGTCCTCGCCGTCGCGGATCGCGAAGTCGCCGGACTGGCGGCGCAGGTTCTCGCGGATCGCGACGTATTCCATCTCCGGCGTGATGATCCCGCGCCGGGCGTATTCGAGCTGAGTCACGGTCTGGCCGGCCTTGGCGCGGTAGACGCGGCGCGGCGCGGTGAACTGGGGCGCCAGGTGCGCGCCCTTGGCGAAGCCGTTGTCCTCCGGTTTCACCTCGCGGGGATTCTCGACGATCTCCACGTCGCCGCGGCTGACCACCCAGGGTTCGCGGGTCTTCGACAAGCCCTTCTCGATGTCGATGGTGACGTTCGGGTCGGTGTAGGGCCCGGACGGATCGTAGAGCGTCAACGGCGGCTCATTGGCCGAGGGATGCACCGCGACCTCGCGGAACGGCACGCGGATGTCCGGCCACAGCACGCCCTGCTGGTAGACCTTCTTGGACCCGGGCCTTTCACCGGTGGGGATGGCGGCGGGCTCGAGAGGACCGGCGGGCTTGTTCATGGCGCAACGCTCCGTGCGTGACGGACCACCGGCGTGAGGTCAGGAGGTTGGTCCTTCCCTTCGCCGGCATGACCCGGATCAGGTTCGACGGGTCGCGGGCCTCACCCGCCTCTCAGCCACTGACGACGCGGCTCCCCGAGGTCCTGGGA
Organism: Pseudomonadota bacterium; assembly: GCA_018241625.1. GTDB lineage: Bacteria > Pseudomonadota > Alphaproteobacteria > Caulobacterales > Caulobacteraceae > Phenylobacterium. The sequence continues at coordinate 6,538 of JAFEDM010000458.1, forward strand.
CCCTACGCCCCTCCCCGGATCGTGGGAAGCGCAATTGAGCGACCCATCGCGACGGCCGCGCCGCGCACGCAGCCAAGCGTCAAATGATCGGATCGGGGCGCGCCAAGGCCTTGAAAACCATCAAAAGCTGCGTGCGGTTCGCCCAACGGGGGAATGTTCTTACAGTGTCACATTACGCGGTTCTTATGGTTAACGGCGCTCCGATTTCCGGGCGCCTGTTTCATTTTCTGGGGGAAATGACCTTGCGTAAGCTTCTTCTTCTGGCGGGTGTCGGGACCGCCATCGCCTTCGGCGCGACGGCCGCTCAAGCGGGCACCGAGACCTTCGACAATCCTGTAACCCTGAGCCCGACCGAGGCGCCGGGGACCTGGTACACGGACCGCTTCGCACCGTCCGGCTTCGCGACGTCCGGCGGCAACCTGGTCGAGAGCATCGCTGGGCGGGACCTGCAGGCCGACGCCTTCTACAACACCCAGGGCCGCGCGTTCGACCTGGGCCCGACGCAGTCGATGAGCATCGACGTGTTCGTCGACGGCGCCTTCCGCGGTTCGAACCAGCGCGACGCCGGCTTCTGGGGCGTGGCGGACGACAACACCAACACGATCAGCGCCTATCCGATCATCGAGCTGTCGGACCTCGGCAACGACCTGGTGTTCCGTGGCTGGAACAGCAATGACGGGACCTGGACGACGATCGCCTCGGCCGACAGCCTGGTCGGCAGCTGGCAGACCCTGACCATCAGCCTGGACACGTCCACCGACACCTTCACCTACTCGGCCGGCGGCTCGTCGCTGAGCCTGAACGCCGGCGGCTCGACGGCGATCAACAGCGTGATCCTGCAGGGCTACAATGCGGGCGCGAACTACAACATCAGCTGGGACAACCTGGCGTCGCCCGGCGTGCCGGAACCGGCGGCCTGGACCCTGATGATCCTGGGCTTCGGCGGGATCGGCGCCACCCTGCGCCGCCGCGCCAAGGCGGCCATGGCCTAGTTCGGCCAGCAACTGAAAAAGGGAAGGGCCGCGCCTTAGGGCGCGGCCTTTTGCTTGTGCCGTAGAAGCTCATATCGCGTCGAAGCTAGTCAGGCCGTCGCGCGCCATGGCGAATGCGAAGCACCACCACTCGGCCATCTTCGAGCCGATAACGGACGATGTAAGGACGGATGATCACCAATTCGCGCACCTGCCGGTGACGCTGTCGCCCACGCTCTGGCTGTTGCGCAAGACTCTCGACCGCCGCGACGAGCTTCAGGGCAAAACGCTGCGCAGCCAGGGGCGCGAACTGCCCGATGTAGGCCCGGATGCTTTCCAGATCGCGGCGCGCGCGCAGAGACCAGACGATATCGCCGAACTCTTCAGTCATACGCGCAGGATGTCATCACGACCGCAGCTCTAAGAGCCCGTTTCAGTCGTTGTCCGGCGGTGGAAGCTCCTTCGAAGTCCCCCACGACTGCAGCCACGCCTTCATCTTCCCATGGTCGATCGTGCGCCCCGCCGCGACGTCAGCCTCGGCCTCAGCGTCGGCCGCAGCCTCCACCTCATCGTTCACGTCATCGAAGAGTGATGGTTCAGGCTTCATGGCCGCAATCCTAGCACGCAATCGTGTACGGGTCCCGGTCAGTCCGCCAGCTTCCGCACCCAGATGTTCTTGAAGCTGATCGGAGGGCTGGGGTCGCCGTGGGCCTGCAGCTTGATCGGCGAATTGCCGTGGGCCTTGTAGAACGGCTTGCCGATGTAGCGGGTCTCGCCGGTCAGCACATAGTCGTTCTGGACCAGGACGCCGTTCTGGAAGGCGGTGATCTTGGCGGGCGACTTCAGGCTGCCGTCGGCGTTGAACTTCGGCGCCGTCCAGACGATGTCGTAGCTCTGCCACTGGCCCGGCGGGCGCATGGAATTGGCCAGCGGGATCGACTGTTTGTAGACGCTGGCGGCCTGGCCGTTGACGTAGGTGTCGTTCTTGTAGCTGTCCATGATCTGCAGCTCGTAGCCGCCGTCGCCTGAGCCGGTGGAGGCCAGGAAGACGCCGGAGTTGCCGCGCGCCTGGCCCTTGCCGGTGACGTTGGTCGGCACCTTCCACTCGAGGTGCAGCTGGTAGGAGCCGAAGGTCTCTTTCGTTTCGATATTTCCGGCGGCCTTGGCCACGACCATCTCGCCGTGCTCGACCTTCCAGCCGGCGGGCGCCTTGTCCTTGGTGTTGACCCAGTGGCTGAGGTCCTTGCCGCCGAACAGGACGATGGCGTCGGACGGCGCGTCGGCGTCGGACTTGCCCGGGGTCACCACCGGCGGGACGGGCGAATAGACCTCGGTGTCCTCCGGCTTGGCGCCCGGCGGATTGGCGGGTTGAGCGTCGGCGGACGAGGCGCCGGCGCCGGCCATGGTCAGAGCTCCAAGCGCGATGAGCCAATAACGCCTCATGCCTGCACCAGGCGCACACGCGTCCCTGCGATCGTCACGTCACCATCCTCCCTAAGCTTACCCCTGGCCTTGGCGGCCGCTCGCACCTTGCCCGGATCGCGCACCTTGACGTCGAACCGGCTGAGCCCCTCGCCACGGCCGTCGGTGGCTTCCACGAAGCGGACTTCGCAACCCTCGTCCAGCGGAATGCACCAGAAGCTGCCATGCTCGCGCGCGGGCAGGCCCAGGATTTCGCTCCAGCGCCCGGCCATGGCCGGCGGGTCGTCGGCCTGGATTTCGGCCCCGGTGATGGCGGTGGAGACGTCGGTCTTGAGGTGCTGGCGCCACTCCGGGCCGCCCCACTCCCAATGCTCCCAGGGGTCCATGTAGTCGACCGACACGATGGCGCCGCCGATGTCGCGCGGATGGATGTGGCTGTAGCAGACCTTGCCGCCCTCGCGGTTGGTCTCGGAGACCACCCGGGCGCCGGCGTCGGCGATGCGCTTGCGGGCCGCGGCGATGTCCTCGACCTGCAGGATCACCATGTAGCCGCCGTCGCCACCGCGCTTTTCCAGGAGGCGGCCGGCGGTCGTGCCCTCCTGTTTCGGCGAGACGACCTCCAGGAAGGTTTCGCCGATCGGGAAAACGCCGTTCTTCAGGCCGAAGGTCCCGACGCCCGGATCGTCATAGGCGTAGTCGACGCCCAGGATGGCGCGGATGTCGGCTTCGCAGGCGTCGAGGTCATGGCCCACCAGGGCGATCTGTCGAAGGCGCATGTCGTTGTGAACCTCCCGTGTTTCGCCGGGAGCTAGCCCGCTTCCTGAGGCAGTGGTCAAGACGATCTCCCTTCCTCCTCGATGGAGGAAGGGCCGGGGATGGTGGTGTACGCAGGCTGGCGAATGTTGTGCGTCACGGGCATCGACGACATCGGGGCTCTTCCGTCATTTCCAGGGCCACACCACCACCCAACCCTCCTCCATCGAGGAGGAGGGCTTTCGCTGGCGCGGCCGCTGGGCTTTGATTGACCCGCAAACAACGAACGGGACGAGGACACGCGCCATGGCTGAGAGCATCGACACCGGAACCCAGGACCTGTTGGCCGAGCTGGACGGCGCGGTCCTGACGCTGACCCTGAACCGCCCGCAGGCGCGCAACGCCATGAGCGGCGAGATGAACCAGGCGCTGGGCCAGCAGCTGGCCGCTGCCGAGCTGGATCCGCGGGTGCGCTGCGTGGTGCTGACCGGCGCCGGCCCGGGCTTCTGCGCCGGCGGCGACGTGAAGGGCATGAACGAGCGCAACGCGGGACCGGGCGGCGGGCCGTCGATCGACGAGGCCATCGCCACCCAGCGGGTCAACCAGCGCGCCACGGCCGGCAAGCTGTTCAAGATGCCCAAGCCCACCATCGCGGCCCTGCCCGGCGCGGCGGCCGGCGCGGGCCTGTCGCTGGCGCTGGCCTGCGACCTGCGGATCATGGCCAGGACCGCCTTCCTGACCACCGCCTTCGCCAAGGTGGGCCTGGCCGGGGATTACGGCGGCACCTATTTCCTGAGCCAGCTGGTGGGCTCGGCCAAGGCGCGCGAACTCTACTTCCTCTCCGAGCGGGTGAGCGCGGACGAGGCCTTGCGGCTGGGCCTGGCCAACTGGGTGGTCGAGCCGGACGAGCTGGCGGCCAAGACCCGCGAGATCGCCCAGCGGCTGGCGGCCGGGCCGGCGGTCTGCTTCCGCTACATGAAGGAGAACCTGAACCGCGCCATGGCCGGCGAGGTCGACGAGTGCCTGGACCTCGAGGCGACGCACCACGTCCACTCCTCGCGCACCGCCGACCACAAGGAAGCCGCCGCGGCCTTCGTGGAGAAGCGCGAGCCGACCTTCACCGGGCGCTGAGCGGCCGAAGAGCGCCGAGCCGATGGCGGACGATCCCTTCGACCTGCGGCGGTTCGCGGACGCGCAGGAGGGCGTCATCGACCGGGCGCTCGAGGAGCTGCGCGCGGGCGCCAAGCGCAGCCACTGGATGTGGTTCGTCTTCCCCCAGCTGCGGGACCTGGGCCGCTCGCCGACCGCGCAGTTCTATGGCCTGGCCGCGCTGGACGAGGCGCGCGCCTATCTCGCCGACCCGGTGCTGGGCCCGCGGCTGGCGGCGGCGACCGAAGCCGCGATGGGCGCGCCAGCCGCCTCGCTCCACGCCCTGTTCGGCAGCCCCGACGACCTGAAGTTCCGCTCCAGCATGACCCTGTTCGCGCTGGCGGACGGGACGCGCGACAACCCGTTCCTGCGGGCCCTGGCGCGCTGGTGCGCGGGCGAACCCGACGCGGCCACGCTCCGCCTCCTTGGCGCCACCTGGCCGTTCTAGAACGATTTCAAACCGCTGCGGAACCGAACGCGGCGTTACCGGTTAAGCTTTGTGGGGTGACCTGTGCTTAGGTCATCCCGGGGGATGCGATGCTCGACAAGCAGGTCCAGGATTCGATGCCGGCCGACGCCGACCATTTCCGGATTCTGGTCGATGCGATCACCGACTACGCCATCTACATGCTGGATCCCGCCGGCCATGTGTCGAGCTGGAACGCCGGGGCGCAGCGGTTCAAGGGCTATGCGGCGCGCGAGGTCATCGGCCGCCACTTCTCGGTCTTCTACACCGACGAGGACCGGGCCGCGGGCCTGCCGGCCGAAGCGCTGAGGCTGGCCCGGGAAGAGGGCCGCTTCGAGCGCGAAGGCTGGCGGGTGCGCAAGGACGGCAGCCGCTTCTGGGCCCACGTCATCATCGACCCGATCCGCAACGACGCCGGCCAGATCATCGGCTTCGCCAAGATCACCCGCGACGTCACCGAACGGATGCAGGCGCAGCACGACCTCGACCTGGCGCGCCAGGCCCTGTTCCAGTCCCAGAAGCTGGACGCCATCGGCCAGCTGACCGGCGGCGTGGCGCACGACTTCAACAACCTGCTGATGGCGGTGCTGGGCAGCCTGGAGCTGCTGCGCAAGCGCCTGCCGGCGGACCCCAAGGCGCATGTGCTGCTGGAGAACGCCTTCCAGGGCGCCCAGCGCGGGGCGGCCCTGACCCAGCGGATGCTGGCCTTCGCCCGCAAGCAGGAGCTGAAGGTCGAGCCGGTGGACATCGCCGAGCTGACCGGCGAGATGTCCGGCCTGATCGAACGCTCGATCGGCCCGTCGATCGAGCTGCGCGTCGCCGTGCCCGAGGGCCTGCCGCCGGTGATGACCGACGCCAACCAGCTGGAGACCGCGCTGCTGAACCTGGCGGTCAACGCGCGCGACGCCATGCCGGACGGCGGGACGATCACCATCGAGGCGCTGGACATCGAGATCGGCGGGGCCGCCGAGATCGGCCTGCCTGCGGGCGGCTATGTGCGCCTGTCGGTGACCGACGAGGGCGTCGGCATGGACGAGACCACCCTGCACCGGGCCATGGAGCCGTTCTTCACCACCAAGGGCGTCGGCAAGGGCACGGGCCTGGGCCTGCCCATGGTCCACGGCGTGATCGAACAGTCGGGCGGGCGGATGGTGGTGTCGAGCCGCCCGGGCGAGGGCACGCGGGTGGAGCTGTGGCTGCCCCAGGCGAGCGCCGCGCGCCGCCCCAGCGCGACCGCCGCCACGCCGCGCGAGGACAACCGGGTCGGACGCGCGCTCACCGTCCTGGCGGTGGACGACGACGAGCTGGTGCTGACCAACACCGCCGCCATGCTCGAGGACCTCGGCCACCGGGTGGTGACGGCCGCCTCGGCGGACCAGGCGCTGACCCTGCTGGCGCGGACCAAGCCCGACCTGGTGATCACCGACTTCGCCATGCCGCAGGTGACCGGCCTGCAGCTGGCGCAGGAGATCGCGGCGCGGCGGCCGGGCCTGCCCGTGGTCCTGGCCACCGGCTTCGCCGAGCTGCCGCCCGGGACCGCCGACGACCTGCCCCGGCTCGCCAAGCCCTACAGCCAGCCGGAGCTGGCCCAGGTGCTGCAGGCGATTTGCGGCGCGGCGCCTTCGCCGCAACCTTGACGAAGTTCCGCGCACGCTGAAGGTTTGCCCCTGCCGGCCGCCCGCATTCGTGCTAGGTTGAAGCCAGGGGCAAGCAATCGGTCTGGAGTGGGACCATGAGACGTCTTGTTCTGGCGGCTGTCGCAGCCGCGGTGCTTGGCGCGAGCGGGGCGCAAGCCCAGCCGGCGGCCAAGGACCAGTGCATCCTCACCCGCCTGCTGCAGGGCCACACCGTCGGGACGGACGGCCACACGCTCTACTTCGGGGCCAACGGCACGGACGTCTATCAGGTGACCACCGGCGGCCCGTGCCTGGCGCACGCCACGGCGTCGGACTCCATCGTGCTTCGCGACTTCGGCCAGGGGAAGATCTGCAAGCCCCTGGACCTGGAGCTGACGGTCCGCGGCACGCGCTGCGTCGTCGACAAGCTGACCAAGCTGACGCCGGAGCAGATCTCCGCCCTGCCCAAGCGCCTGCAACCCTGACCCACCTGAACCCATC
>JAFEDM010000459.1 GCA_018241625.1 Pseudomonadota bacterium
GTCCACATGCTGGACGGCCGGATCGTCTCGGCCGACTGAACGCCTATTGGGCTGCCCTTCTACTGAGCGGCCATGGCCTCGGCCTGGCGAAGGTCGACGCTGACCAGCTGGGAGACGCCGCGTTCGCCCATGGTCACGCCGAACAGCCGGTCCATCCGCGACATGGTCACCGGGTTGTGGGTGATGGCGATGAAGCGGGTCTCGGTGCGCCGGCGCATCTCGTCCAGCATGTTGCAGAAGCGGTCGACGTTGGCGTCGTCCAGCGGCGCGTCGACCTCGTCCAGCACGCAGATCGGCGCCGGCTGAGCCAGGAACACGGCGAAGATCAGGGCGGTGGCGGTCAGGGCCTGCTCGCCGCCGCTCATCAGGCTCATGGTCGCCAGCCGCTTGCCGGGCGGGCAGGCGTAGATCTCCAGGCCGGCTTCCAGCGGGTCCTCGGATTCCACCAGCCGCAGTTCGGCCTGGCCGCCCTGGAACAGGGCCTGGAAGAGGGTCTTGAAGTGGTCGTTGATGATGTCGAACGCAGCGACCAGGCGGTCGCGGCCCTCGCCGTTCAGCTCGTCGATCCCCTGGCGCAGGCGCGCGATGGCGCCGGTCAGGTCGCTGCGCTCGGCCTGCATGGTCTCCAGGCGGGCGGCGTGCTCGGCGGCCTCCTCCTCGGCGCGCAGGTTCACCGGGCCGATGCCGTCGCGCTGGCGTTCCAGATTGTAGAGGTGGGCTTCGATGCCGCCGGCGTCCGTAGGAATGGCCACGGCCTCGTCGGCGAGCTTCTGGGCCAGGGCCTCCGGCTCGATGCGGGCGGTCTCGCGGATCTGGTTGGACACCTCGGACAGGCGGGCTGCGGCGGACTCGGCGTGGGCCGACAGACTGGCTCGCACCTCGCGGGCCTCCGACGCCGCCGACTCTGCCGCACGCAGCGCCCGGTCGGCTTCGGCGCGCTCGTGTTCGGCGCTCGCCAGGGCGTCGGAGGACTTGGCGCGGCGGGCTTCGGCGACGTCCAGCTCGTCCAGCAGGCTGGCGCGGCGGGTCTCCAACGTGGTCGGCGCGTCCTTGGCCTTGGCGAGGTCAGCCTCGGCCTTGGTTCGCTGAGCGGCCAGGACGTCCAGGCGCTTGGCCGCGGCGGTCGAGCGGCGGGTCCAGTCGTCGCGGTCGGAGATCAGCAGTTCCAGTCGCCGCGCCCGGCCGCCCTTCTCGCGGACCTCCAGCTCGAGCGCCGCGCGGGCCTCGGCGGCGGCTTCGCGGGCGGGGCCGGCGGCCGCGCGGGCGGCGGCCAGACGCGCGGCCAGTTCGTCCGAGTCGCCTTGGCCGGCGGCGGCGGCCTGGGCGGCTTCGAAGGCCTGCTCCAGCTCCGTCATTTCGGCGGCGAAACGGGCGATCACATCATCGAGCGAGGCGGCATGCGCCTCCTTGCGGGCGGCCTCGCGATCGAAGCGTTCGACGGCGGCGCGGGCGGTCGTGGCCTTCTGTTCGGCCGCGGGCGTCCCGCGGCGCGCCGCGCGCAGCGCCTCTTCCAGGCCGGACAGCCGGGCGGCGGCGTCCTTGGCGGCGGCGCGGGCGGCCTCGACCTTGGGCGTCAGCGCCTCGATGTCGCGCTCCACCTCGGCCAGGCGGGTTTTCTGCTCCAGGCGCACGGCGGCGGGCTTGGGCGCCTCGGCCCGCGCGGTGAAGCCGTCCCAGCGCCAGAGGTCGCCTTCCTTGGAGACCAGCCGACAGCCGGGCTGCAGCTGGCCCTGCAGGGCGTCACCCTGATCGCGGTCGACGAGGGCCGTGAAGGTCAGGCGAGCGGCCAGGACCTTGGGCGCCTTCACAAGGCCGATCAACGGCGTCGCGCCCTGCGGCCACGCCGGCGCCTCGATCTCGCGGCCGGCCCAGAACGCCGGCGCCGAGGGGTCGAGAGCGGCTTCGATGTCATCGCCCAGGGCGGCGGCCAGCGCCTTCTCATAGCCCCGGTCCGGCGCGACGGAATCCAGCGCTGGAGCGAAGCCGCCGCGCTTGGCCTGGGCGACCAGCGCCGCCAGCGCCCGCGCCTCGGCGGTCAGGCGACCTAGCTGCTCGTCCTGCTTGCGCGCGGCCTCGCGGGCGGCGAGCTCGGCGGCCTGGGCGGCCACCCGCTCTTCCTCAGCCTTCTCCAGCGCCGCGCGGGCGTCGGCCAGGGCGGCCTCAGCGGCCTCCAGCTCGGCCTTCGCCTGCGCCGCCTGCGGATTGGCGACCTCGCCCAGCGCGGCGCGTTCGCCCTTGGCCTGGTCCAGGGCCCGACGCGTGCGCGACAGCCGCGCCTGGGCCTCCTCGACGCGGTGGGCGGCCGCGCTGCGAACGGCTTCCTCGGCGGCGACCTGGCCGGCCAGCGCCTCGACCTCGGCGTCGGCCGCCGCACGCGCGGTCTCCGCGGCCTTGGCCGCGGCCTCCAGTTCCGGCACGCGCTCCGGCGCGGCGGCGATGGCGGTCTCCAGGGCGGCGACGTCCTCAGCCAGGCGGGCGAGCGCCGTCGCCGCGTCCTCGACGATGTGCTCCTCGCGGGCGCGGTCGGCGTCGATGCGGGCGATTTCGCCGTTCAGCCGCTCCAGCTCGGCGGCATGCGCCTCGTGCTCGCGGTCCAGCCGGTCCTTGTCGATGGCCAGCTTGTGCAGGATCGCCGCGGCGATGGTCTCGGCCTCGCGCAGCGGCTTGATCGCCTCCTCGGCGGTGGCGGCGCGGGTCGTGGCGGCGGCGGCGGCGCTGGCGGTCTCCTCCACCGCGCGGGCGGCGGCCTTGGCCTCGGAGGCGAGGCGTTCGGCGGCGTCGCGCGCCTCGGCCCAGCGGGCGTAGAGCACCGCGCCCTGCAGCGAGCGGATCTCGGCCGACAGCTTCTTGTAGCGTTCCGCCTGGCGCGCCTCGCGCTTCAGCCGGCCGAGCGTGGTCTCCAGCTCGCGCGCCACGTCTTCCAGCCGCGCCAGATTGGCTTCGGCGGCGCGCAGGCGAAGCTCAGCCTCGTGGCGCCGGGAATGCAGCCCGCTGACGCCGGCCGCCTCTTCCAGGATCATGCGCCGGTTCTGCGGCTTGGCGGCGATCAGCTCGCTGATCTGGCCCTGACGCACCAGGGCCGGCGAATTGGACCCGGTGGAGGCGTCGGCGAACAACAGCTGGACGTCACGGGCGCGCACCTCGCGGCCGTTGATCCGGTAGGTCGAGCCCTCGCCCTTGTCGATGCGCCGGACCACTTCGAGCACCGGCGTGTCGTTGAACGCCGCCGGCGCCCGGCGCGCGGCGTTGTCGATGGTCAGCGCCACCTCGGCGTGATTGCGCGAGGGCCGGTTGGCGGCGCCGGCGAAGATCACGTCGTCCATGCCGCCGGCCCGCATGGCCTTGGCGGAGTTGGCGCCCATCACCCAGCGCAGCGCTTCCAGCAGGTTGGACTTGCCGCAGCCGTTCGGCCCGACGATCCCCGTGACGCCGGGCTCGATCCGGAACTCGGTCGGATCGACGAAGGACTTGAAGCCCGAAAGGCGCAGCCGCTGGAAGTGCACGGGAGGTCTAGTGGCCTCCCTTCTTGGCCGGAGCCGGGCCTTTGGCGGGGGCTTTCAGGGCCGCCTCAATGGCGGCGTCCATTTCGGCGGGGGTCTGCGGCAACGGATCCAGCCGCTTGCCGTTGACGAAGAGGGTCGGGGTGGAATGGACGTCGTCCTCCTCGGCGGCGCGCTTGGCGCGGCCGGCGACGGCCTCCGCCGCGGCCTCATCCGACAGGCAGGCGGTGAAATGGGCCTCGTCGACGCCATTGGCGGCGGCGATGTCCTTGAAGATCGGCTTGATGTTCCCCTCGGTCCACTTCGCCTGGCTGCGGAACACCTGGTCGACCACGGTGAAGTACTTCGCCGGCCCGGCGCAACGGGCGATCATGAAGCCGGCCGCGGCCACGTTCACCGGCTCGGTCAGCATCTCGCGCAGGGTGTAGCGGACCTTGCCGGTGTCCACCCACTTGGCCTTGAACGGCGCGAACACCGCCTCGTTGAAGTGGCCGCAGTGCGGGCAGGCCATGGAGGCGTATTCGATCACCTGCACCTTGGCCTTGGGATTGCCCAGACTCATATCGTCCGGCAGCGAGGCCGGCGGCGGTCCGGCGGCCATGGCGGCGCCGGCCGCGCCCGCGCCGACGAGGGCGGCGATGGCGATGGCGAGGGTGCGGCGGTTCAGCATCGGCGTCCTATCCCGCCGCCTTGGCGATGGCGGCGTCCAGCTCGGGCAAGGTCATCTCGCCCTCGATCCGCCGTCCATTGATGATGAAAGTGGGCGTTGACGTGACCTTGTCCACCTTCTCGTGCCGCTCGACCCGCGCCTCCAGCGCCTTTTCGGCGGTCATGTCGGTGAGGCAGGCTTCCATCTGCGGCTGGGTCATGCCGCCCGGGTTGGCCGCGATCCGCTGCAGCACGCCCTTGGGATCCTTTGTCTCGACCATCTCCTGCTGGCCGCGGAAGACGGCGTCGAGGACCGGGAAATAGCGATCCTTGCCGGCGCAGCGGGCCAGCAGGAAGCCGGCCGCCGCCAGGGCCTGGGGCTCGGTCAGGTATTCCTTCAGCGTGTAGCGGACCTTGCCGGTGTCCACGTACTTGGACCGGAAGGCGGGGAAGACCTCCATGTCCCAGCGCGCGCAGTGCGGGCAGCTCGCTGAGGCGTACTCCACCACCTGGACCTTGGCCTTGGGGTTCCCCAGACTCATGTCGTCGGCCTGGGCCACCGCGGCCGGGTCGGCCGGGTGTGGCGCGCAAGCCGACAGGCCGCCGAGCGCGAAGCCGGCGGCGAAGAGGGCGGCGATGGTGCGGCGCGGGGCCATGCGTCCTCAGGGAGTCTCCCAGGAAGGATCGAGTTAAGACCGATTCCCACAGGGCCCAAGGCGGCGGAAGGCCCCAGGGGCCAGACTCCTGTGAGTCAATCGTCGAGCTTGGGGGCCTTGGTGGCGCCCGTCTGGCGCAGGACGCCGCGTCCCAGGGCCAGCAGGGCGGCCTTCAGCTTGCCGTCCGGCGCCTGGGCCAGGTCCCGCTGCAGGCCGGCCTCCGCGGCGGCATCCAGCGGCGGCAGGCGGCGCGGCCGCTTGGCGGCGGCGGTCTCGGCCTTGTTCTGCAGCGGCCCCTGGACGATGCGCAGCTTCTGGACCGCGTCGGCGCCCAGGAAGACGTTCACCCGCGCCAGGATCTCGTGCGCCTGGTGCTGAATGATCGCCGCCGCCGGCCCGGCGACCCGGATCTCCAGCGACGATGGCCCGCCGTTGCGGCCGCGGACCAGTTTCACCGGCTCGGTGCGCTTGGCGATCTCCGGCCCCACCACCTCGCGCCAGCGGGCTTCCAGGGCGCTGGAGCCCTGGCCGAATTGCGCGTCGAACGGCTTCAAGCTGCGGTTCACCGCCCGGCTGAGCGGCGGCGGCGGCCGGCGCTGCGGCCGCGTGCGCTTGCGCGACAGGATCGCGAGCGCCTCTTCATGGGTGGGAAGGTCGCGGCGGCGGGGCATATCTCACTCTACCTTCCGCTCGTTCCCGCGGAAGCGGGAATCCATGCGCCGATTCAGCTTGGATCCCCGCCTTCGCGGGGATGAGCGGGAATGTTAGGGACCTAGAGTGACCGCCCCCGACCTCCGCGCCCAACTCCTCGCCTGGTACGACCAAAACGCCCGCGACCTGCCCTGGCGCGTGGGGCCGAAGGCGCACGCGGCGGGCGTGCGGGCCGATCCCTACCGCGTCTGGCTGTCGGAGGTGATGCTGCAGCAGACCACCGTGCCGCACGCCATCCCCTACTTCCTGAAGTTCACCGCCCGCTGGCCCACCGTCTCGGCCCTGGCCGCCGAGGACGACGGCGAGGTGATGGCCGCGTGGGCGGGCCTCGGCTACTACGCCCGGGCCCGCAACCTGCTGGCCTGCGCCCGCGCGGTAGCGAAGGACCACGGCGGCGTGTTTCCGGACACCGAGGAGGGTTTGCGGACCCTGCCGGGTCTTGGCCCCTACACCGCGGCCGCGGTCGCCGCGATCGCCTTCGACCGGCCGACCAACGTCGTGGACGGCAATGTCGAGCGTGTGATGGCGCGGCTGTTCGCGGTCGAAGAGGCCCTGCCCGACGCCAAGCCGCAGCTGAAGGCCTTGGCCGGCGACCTCGTGCGCGGCGAGCGCCCCGGCGACTGGGCCCAGGCGCTGATGGACCTGGGCGCCACCGTCTGCCGGCCGAAGTCGCCGCTTTGCGACCGCTGCCCCATCACCGCCCACTGCGCGGGCCTAGCGACCGGCGCGCCGGAGGATTTCCCCCGCAAGGCGGCGAAGACCCTTCGCCCGCACCGGCACGGCGTCGCCTATCTCCTGACGCGCGGCGACCAGGTAGCCCTGGTGCGCCGTCCGCCGAAGGGCCTGCTGGGCGGCATGCTGGCCCTGCCCACCAGCGACTGGCGGCCCGGCCGCTGGACCGCGGCCGAAGCCCTGGCCGCCGCGCCCGCCGACGCGGCCTGGCGCGGCGTCGGCGAAGTGGAGCACGGCTTCACCCACTTCACCCTGACGCTTCAGCTCTACCGCGCGGAAGGCGACGCCGCGGACCTCATCTGGACGCCCCGCCGCGGCCTCGACGCCCTGCCCAGCGTGTTCCTGAAGGCGGCGAAGGCGGGACTGTCGAACCTGCTCTAGTTCAAGACCGCCGCCTCAAGGTCCCTGAGGATCATGGCCCAGGTCTTCTCGTATTGCGCCTTCATCTGCTCGTCGGCGCTCGCATCGATCCCCTGGTCCGGGGTCTGGGTGACGGTGACCTTGGTGCCCCTGCCCTTCTCGGCCAGCTCGAAGGTGACGAGGTGGGTCTTGCCCGGCGCAGCGGCGCTCTCGTGGGTATAGCTCAGCCGTTTGCGGGGTTCGAACGAGCGGATCTCGCCGCGATCGACGAAGGGTTCGCCGCCGACCTGACCTTTCAGCTTGATCGAATGGCCCACCGTCCAGTCTGTGACCAGCACGGCGCCTTGCATGAATTCCTTCATGGCGTCGCGAGATGTCAGGGTTTCCCAGACTTCGGCAGGGAGGGCCGGAATCAAACGCGAAACAGTGGCAGTCATTCGGAACGCTCCTTGGCACTGCTCGTTCAACGTGTATTGGCGGCTGAAGCTCCCGTCCGCGTCAACCTGCCGCAGGGTCCCGGATCCAAGGCGTCAGCACCTGATAGATCGGGGGCGACGTTGGCCCGTCACGCGTCACACGGATAAGTTGCCGCCGATTCGTCAGTTGGCGCACGGCGTTCTGTACAGACGATTTCGAGAGCCCCGTCTCTAGGGCGATACCCGCAAGGCTGGCGGCGAAACGCCTGTGCCCGCCCTCGGTCCGCGCCCAGAGCCACAGGTAGACCAGGAAGGCGGACGGCGCATGATCGTGGCCCACCAGGTCGCGCATCAGGACGTCGACCACATAGGGATCGAGCTCGAGCTTGCGAGTCATGATCGTTACTATAGCAATTATTGGACGGATTGCCGCCCTCGCCGGTGATCCGGCAATGCTCCGCCGTCAGTCACGGAGCGCCGCATGATCACCCACCTGAAGTTCGCGGGCCTGCCCTGCAAGGACCAGGACCTGCAGCTCAAGTTCTGGACCGAGAAGATGGGCTTCCGGGTGACCACCGACCAGCCCATGGGCGCCCAGCGCTGGATCGAGCTCTCGATCGGCGGCTCGCCGACCGGGCTGGTGCTGTTCACGCCCGAGGGTCATGAGGACCGGGTCGGGACCTTCTTCAACGGCTCCTTCGCCTGCGACGACGTGGAAGCGACCTATCGCCAGCTTTCGGCGCGCGGCGTGGAGTTCCGCGGACCGCCGGAGAAGCAGCCCTGGGGCACGTTTGCGATGTTCAAGGACCCCGAGGGCAACGAGTTCGTGCTGAGCTCGCGCTAGGCGGCGATCCCCTGGCGGACCTTGGCGCGCAGGACGTCGATCGGGGCCAGGCCCTTGTCGGTCTTGAAGTGCCAGTAGGTCCAGCCGTTGCAGGCGGGCTGGCTCTGCACCATGGCGCCCACCTTGTGGATCGAGCCGGTGAGGTCGCCCGCCACCAGGCTGCCGTCGGCGCGCACGCGGGCGGCGTGGCGGCCCTTGTCGTCGTAGAGCACGTCGCCGGGACGCAGCAGGCCCGCCTCGACGATCTGGCCGAAGGGGATGCGCGGTTCGGCCTTCTTCGAGCCGGTGACCATCAGGTCCTCCGGCGCCACCGGGATCACCGCGGCGATGCGCGCCTTGGCGAGGTCGGCATAGGCCTCTTCACGCTCGATGCCGATGAAGCGGCGGCCCAGCCGCTTGGCCGCGGCGCCCGTGGTGCCCGTGCCGAAGAAGGGGTCCAGGATCACGTCGCCCGGCTTGGTCGAGGCCAGGATCACCCGGTGCAGCAGGGCCTCGGGCTTCTGGGTCGGGTGCGCCTTCTGGCCCGCGGCGTCCTTCAACCGCTCCTCGCCGGTGCACAGCGGCAGGCTCCAGTCGGAGCGCATCTGCAGCTCGTCGTTGGCCATCTTCATGGCGTCGTAGTTGAAGGTGTAGCGCTTGCCGCCACGGCCCTTGGCGGCCCAGATCAAGGTCTCGTGCGCATTGGTGAAGCGCGTGCCCTTGAAGTTCGGCATCGGGTTCGACTTGCGCCAGACGATGTCGTTCAGGATCCAGAAGCCCAGGTCCTGCAGCGTCGCACCGACGCGGAAGATGTTGTGGTAGCTGCCGATCACCCACAGCGCGCCGTCGTCCTTCAGCACCCGCCGGCATTCCTTCAGCCAGGCCTTGGTGAAGGCGTCATAGGCCTCGAAGCTCTCGAAGCGGTCCCAGTCGTCGTCGACGGCGTCGACCTTGGAGTTGTCGGGACGCAGCAGGTCGCCGCCGAGCTGCAGGTTGTAGGGCGGATCGGCGAAGACCAGGTCAACCGAACGGTCGGGCAGCTTGGCGAGCTCCGCCAGGCAGTCGCCCCT
>JAFEDM010000045.1 GCA_018241625.1 Pseudomonadota bacterium
GTGGAAGACGCCGCGCGCGCCGTTCTGATGCTTGGTGATGACGTTGGCGATCACCGTCTTGCCCATCATGTCGATGCCGGGCGCGCCGCCGCGGATCACGTCGATGCGCTCCACCTGGCTGGCCAGGATCCGGGCGAGCAGGTTGTTCAGGTTGTCGGTCTTGGTGACCGGCCGCTGCCCGTTGATCAGCACATTGCCGGCCGAGCCTTCATAGCCGCGCGAGCCGGAGCCGGTGTCGAGCGAGAAGCCGGGCAGGAAGCCCACCATGTCGTTGGCGGTGTTGGGGTGCGCCTCGGCGAAGAATTCCGGCGGATAGCTGGTGACGCCGGGCTGCTGCTCGGACGCCGCCGCGGGCGGCTGGATTTGCGCAGGCGCAGACGTGACCGGCGCGGCCGCGGCCGCGGCCTGGGCCAGGATGAACAGCAACATCACTCACTCCCCAAGAACGGGGGGCAACTGACCTGCGCCGCGCGCCTCAAGCCAATTAAATGGCCGTAAGGTGGATTAATTCGCGGACAGAATTGCGCGGACGACATGCGTCACGCAATAAATTACACGCGTAAAATATTCAACAACCTTGTGCGGTTCGCACTCGGCGCCCGTCCCGCTGGAGCAGGAGAGGCTAGACGCTGGTCCCGCCGACGGTGAGGCCGGTGATCTTCAGCGACGGCTGGCCCACGCCCACCGGCACGCTCTGCCCGCCCTTGCCGCAGACGCCGACGCCGTTGTCGAAGCAGAAGTCGTCGCCGATCATCGTCACCCGGGTCAGGGCCGAGGGCCCGTCGCCGATCAGGGTCGCGCCCTTCACCGGCGTGGTGACCTTGCCGTCCTCGATCAGATAGGCCTCGGTGCACTGGAAGACGAACTTGCCGTTGGTGATGTCCACCTGGCCGCCGCCGAAGTTGGCGCAATAGAGGCCGCGCTTGGTGGACGCGATCATCTCCTCGCGCGGCGTGTCGCCGCCCAGCATGCCGGTGTTGGTCATCCGGGGCATCGGCATGTGCGCGTAGGACTGCCGGCGGCCGTTGCCGGTGGCCGCCAGGCCCATCAGCCGCGCGCTCATCCGGTCGTGCATGTAGCCCACCAGTATGCCGTCCTCGATCAGCACGGTGCGGCCGGTGGGCGTGCCCTCGTCGTCGACGGTCAGCGAGCCGCGGCGGCCCTGGATCGCGCCGTCGTCGAAGACGGTGACGCCGGGCGCGGCCACCCGCTCGCCGATCCGGCCGCTGAACGCCGAGGTGCCCTTGCGGTTGAAGTCGCCTTCCAGGCCGTGGCCCACCGCCTCGTGCAGCAGCACCCCGTTCCAGCCAGGGCCCAGCACCACGTCCATCTCGCCGGCCGGGCAGGGGATGGCGTCGAGGTTGACCAGGGCCTGGCGCAAAGCCTCCTCGGCTTGCTCCTGCCAGCGGTCGGGCGTGATCCAGGCCTCGAAGCCGGCGCGGCCGCCGGCGCCGGAATAGCCGCTCTCCCGCTTGCCGTCCTTCTCGACGGTAAGCTGGATGTTGATCCGCGCCAGCGGGCGCACGTCGCGGATCAGCCGCCCGTCGGCGCGCAGGATCTCGACCGCCCGCCGCTCGCCGGCCAGCGAGGCCATCACCTGCACCACGCGCGGGTCGCGCGCTCGGCACCAGGCGTCGATCTCCTGGAGCAGGCCGACCTTGTCGGAGAAGTCGGGCGAGGCCAGCGGGTTTTCGTCCCCGTAGAACTTCGCGTTGGTCGCGCGCGGCGCCTCGGCGGCGACGCCGGAATAGCCGCGCTTGGCGAGCCGCGCGGAGTCGGCGGCCCGCGCGATGGCGGCCTCGCTGATCTCGCTGGCGTGGGCGTAGCCCGCCGTCTCGCCGGCCACCACCCGTAGGCCGAAGCCCTCGGTCGAATCGTAGGCCGCCGATTTCAGCCGCCCGTCGTCGAACAGGAAGCTCTCGCTCTCGCTGCGCTCCACGAACAGTTCGCCGTCGTCGGCGCCCTGCAGGGCGTCGCCCAGGATGGCTTCGGCGCGCTTCGGGTCGACGCCGGCGGATTCGAGGATCGAGGAGGCGGGGGAGATCGCGTTCATGGCTGCGAACATAGGAACGCGCGCCGGTCGCGTCACCCTCCGTTCGGTGCGCTCCGGGATGCGGCCCTTCCGGCCGCGGCCTCCATGCGCCGGGCCCCGGCCAGGATGCCGGGCAGGGAATAGTTCGCCTCGTGGCAGGCGTATTCGTAGATCGGCCCCTTGGTGGCGTTGAAGATCAGCTCGCCGCTCCACGGCTGGGTGTAGTCGACCGGATCGTCCACCGTGAACTGGTAGAGGATCTCGGTGGCGTTCAGGCGCGTCAGGCGCTCCGTCACGTGGGCCTCCGGGCCGACCACGACCTCATAGGGCCAGCGCACCGCCTCGCGCGGATTGAAGTCCACCGTGTCCACCACCAGGGTCCGGCCTTCCCAGTGGGCGACCGAGTCCCCGATCCAATTGTGCAGGCGCGCGGCCGTGTGGGCGCCGCCGATGCGGATCAGGCGCGGCTCGCGCCCGGACTCGGACCAGATCACCAGGTGGTCGCGGGTCTGTAGGAAGCGGTAGAGGCTGTTGGACCGGTGCGGCATCATCGGCGTGCGCGAGGGGTTTCCGCCCAGGCACTGCTCGTTGAGCGGCCGGCGCTCCGGATCGTCGAAATTGTTGGCGAAGCCTTCGGCCAGCACCGAGCGGCCCTTCGGCGACCAGGGCAGGCGGCCGTCGGCCGGCGCGATGATCATCGAGGTGCGGGCCTTGCCGTCGATGTGCAGCATGGCCGCGCCACGCTCCCACCATTCCGACTCGCCGCCGCCCACCACGTCGGCGTCCGCCTCGGCGTTGGCTTTCCAGTAGGCCTTCAGGAAGGCGGCTTCGCCGGCGGCGTCGAGGGTGGGGCTGGCCAGCCCCTTCGGCCGCTCGATGGGGGTGGCGGTGATGTTGGTCCAGACGCCGCTGAAATCGGCGGGGGCCGGCCTGCCGCGCGCCAGGGCAGGGCTCA
>JAFEDM010000460.1 GCA_018241625.1 Pseudomonadota bacterium
CGGCCGCGACCCTGATCGTGCTGCCGCTGCTACCCGATCGGGCGCTCGGCCCTTATGGCGCGCTCAATCCGCACAAGATCTGGCTGGTGGTGGTCCTGGTCCTGGCGATCGGTGGGATCGGTCACATCGCGACGCGAGCGCTGGGACCTCGTTACGGGCTGCCGGTTGTCGGGCTGGCGTCCGGGTTCATTTCGAGCCCGGCGACCATCGGCGCCCTCGGCGCGCGCGCCGCCAAAACAGCCGCCAGCCTGCCGCCCGCGGCGGCCGGCGCCGTGCTTTCGACGGTGGCGACCGTGGTCGAGATGGCCATGGTTGTTGGGGCGACCAGTCCGCCCACGCTTCGGGCCCTGTTCGTCCCGCTGCTCTGCGCCGGCGTGGTCGCCCTCGGCTATGGGGTCGCGATCACCTTGCTTGCCTTGCGACGATCATCGGCGCCTGGGCCAGAGCCCGATCAGGCGTTCAGCCTGACGACCGCGCTCGCCTTCGCCGGTCTCCTCTGCCTTGTGCTCATCGGTTCTGCGGCCATGCGGGACTGGTTCGGCGAGGCCGGCGTCGTTGCGGCCGCGGCCCTGGCGGGCTTCGCCGACACGCACGCGCCGGCGATCTCCACGGCGTCGATCGTCTCCGCAGGGATGATGGATCCTTCGGACGCGACGGTGCCGATCCTTGCGGGCCTCACGACGAACACGCTCAGCAAGATGCTCCTGGCGATGACCGCCGGCGGTCGGCCCTTCGCCATCCGGGTGATCCCCGGACTTGTCCTGGTCGCCGCCGCCGCCTGGCTCGGCGCGTTCGGCGCGGCGCTCTACCGGTAGGTTCTTGCGCTGGATCAAGGCGGGCGACCGTTGGGCTTTGGGAAGCTCCGGCACGGAGGCGCCCGATGTCCATCAGCAACTCGCGGCAGGCGTATGGTTGGGTTGCGATCGCCCTGCACTGGATCAGCGCGGTGGGTGTCACCGCGCTCTATTTCCTCGGCGATCGGCTCGAGGATGCGCCGGATCGCGCCGCGCGGAGCGAGGCTCTGAACCTGCACGTCTCGGTGGGCGTCCTGCTCTTCACCTTCCTGGCGGCGCGTTTGTTCTGGACCGCCGCCCAGACGAAGCCGGTGTCTCTGGAACGGACGACGATCCTCCAGGTCGCGGCGCGCGTGGTGCAGGGCCTTTTTCTGCTAATGATCCTGCTGCTGATCGTCACGGGCCCCTTGGCCATCTGGTCCGCAGGACGCCCCATCGCGGTCTTCGATTTGTTCGCTCTGCCCAGTCCCTTCGCCGCGCCCGTTCCGGCCATGGAAGAGGCGGTGGAATGGGTGCATGGCGCGGCCGCCAAGCTGTTCTGGCCGCTGATCGTCCTGCACGTCGGCGGGGCGCTGAAGCATCTGCTGCTCGATCGCGATGCGACCCTGCAGAGGATGCTATGGGTGCGGCGGCCGACGGCCTAGCGCGCCGGGGACGCCGCCGCCTCCCGTACGCCGCCAGCCGAAACAAGTGACCCTTGACGCAGGTCAAGGCCGGCGGACGGACCTTGCCTAGGATCGACCGTCAAAGGCCGCTTCACCTCTCTTCCGGGCAAGCCTGCCGTGCCTGACGCCAAACCAGTTCGCACGGCGCCCGCCCTGGTCATCCGAGACCTCTGCAAGGTCTATGAGACCGAGGCCGGCCAGGTCCACGCCCTGCGCGGTGTCGACCTTCGGATCGGGCCCGGCGAGACCCTGGTGCTGCTGGGCCCGTCGGGCTCCGGCAAGTCGACCCTGCTGAACATCCTGGGCGGGCTGGACAGTCCGAGCTCCGGTTCGGCCCGCTTCCACGACTTCGAACTGAACGGGGCCACCGCCGCCGCGCTCACGCTGTACCGCCGCCGGTCCGTCGGCTTCGTCTTCCAGTTCTTCAACCTGGTCCCCAGCCTGACCGCCCGCGAGAACGTCGCCCTGATCACCGAGATCGCCGACGATCCGCTGTCGCCCGAGGAGGCCCTGGCCCGGGTCGGCCTGGCCGACCGGATGGACCATTTCCCGGCCCAGCTCTCCGGCGGCCAGCAGCAGCGGGTGGCGGTGGCGCGCGCCATCGCCAAGCGCCCCGAACTGCTGCTCTGCGACGAGCCCACGGGATCCCTGGACAGCGAAAGCGGCGTGCAGGTGCTGGAAGCCATCGCCGAGGTGGCCCGCGACGTCGGCGCCACCACGCTGATCGTCTCGCACAACGCCGGCATCGCGGCGATGGCCGATCGCGTGATCCGCTTCCGCGACGGCCGGATCACCGACGTCGCGGCGAACGCCGGCAAGATCGCCCCGCGGGAGATGAGCTGGTGAGGCCGGCCCCGCTGGACCGCAAGCTCGGCCGCGACCTGTGGCGGATGAAGTGGCAGGCGCTCGCCATCGCCCTGCTGATCGCCTGCGGCGTGTCGGTCGCGGTGATGTCGTTTTCCGCCCAGGCGGCTCTGGCCGAGGCGCAACGGGCCTTCTATGCGCAGACGCGGTTCGCCGACGCCTTCGCCCAGGCCAAGCGGGCCCCGCGCTCGGTGGTCCGTGACCTCGCAGGCGTAGATGGCGTCGTCGCCGTCGACGCCAGGGCCGCCGAGAGCGGGCTGATGGACGTGCCCGGCCTGGCGCGGCCGGCGCTCGCGCGCCTCATCTCGCTCCCCGACGATCCGGCGGCCTGCCTCAACTGCATCCGGCTTGTCCAAGGCCGCCTGCCGGATCCACAGCGGCTCGACGAGGCGGTCGCGCTCAGCACCTTCATGCAGGCCGCCCGGGTGCGGCTCGGCGACCGGCTCACCGCCACTATCGGCGGGCGCTCGGTGTCCTTCCGGATCGTCGGCGCCGTCCTGTCCCCGGAATTCGTCTATGTGCCGGCGCCGGAGTCCTTCATGCCGGACGACGCGCACCAGGGTGTGCTCTGGGCGCCCCGCGCGGCCGTGGAGCGGGCGGCCGGCATGAACGGGGCGTTCAGCGCCGTCGCGTTCCGGCTGGCCAGCGGCGCGTCGACGTCCACCGTGCTGGCCGACATCGACCGGATCCTCGCGCCCTACGGCGGCCGGGCGGCCTATGCCCGCAAGGATCAACCCTCGCACGCCTTCCTGACGGCGGAGTTGAAGGAACTCTCCACCTCGGCCTCGGTGCTGCCGCCGATCTTCCTGATCGTCGCGGCGGCCCTGGTCCACCTGGTGGTCACCCGGCTGGTGGAGGCCGAGCGCGAGCAGATCGGCCTGCTCAAGGCTTTCGGCTACCGCGACCGGGACGTGGCCCTGATCTATGTCCGGCTGGCGGGTGCGATCGGCCTCTTGGGCGCGCTCGGCGGCGGCTTGGTCGGCGGCGCGCTGGGCGCCGCGATCGTCGACCTCTATCGCGAATACTTCCGCTTCCCCGTCCTGTCGGTCCAGTTCAGCTGGCCGGCCTTCGCGGTGGCCGTCGTGGTGTCGGTGCTGGCGGCGATGGCGGGCTCGCTCTCGGCGGTGGCCCGCGCCGTGGCCCTGTCGCCCGCGGTGGCCATGCAGCCGCCGCGGCCGGCCGCCTATCGGGTCGGCGTTCTCGACCGCCTGCTGAAGGGCCCGGCCGTCGACCAGGGGACCCGCATGATCGTCCGCAGCCTGGAGCGTTTCCCGGCGCGGGCCCTGTTCACGGCGCTGGGCCTCGCCTGCGGCCTGTCGCTGCTGGTCGGCGCCCAGTTCCTGTTCGACAGCCTCGAGCGCGTGGTCGACCAGACCTACTACCGGACCCAGCGCTGGAGCGACTCGCTGGGGTTCGCGGAGCCGCGCCACATCGCCGCGGTCCGCGAGGTCGCGCGCCGCCCGGGGGTGTTCGCCGCCGAGCCCACCCGGGTGGTGGCGGCGCGGCTGAAGGCGGGCGGGCGGATGGAGACGACGCGGATCCTCGGCCTGGACGAAGCGGCGAGCCTGCATCGGCCCCTCGACGGGAAGGGCGCGCCCGTACCGTTCGAGGGGCGCGGCCTGGTGTTGAGCGAAGCCCTGGCGACCCGCCTGGCGCTGCGGCCAGGGATGCCGGTCTGGGTTGAGGTCCTGGACGGGCGCGGCCCCAGCGCGGAGCTGCCGATCACGGGCCTCGCGCGCGACTACAGCGGCTTCGCCGCCTACATAAGCCGCCGCGAGCTCAACCGCCTGATGGGCGAGGGCGACCTAGCGAGCGGGGCGGAGCTGCTGGTCGCGCCGGACGCCCGGCCGGCCTTCTACCGCGCCATCGAGGCGACCCCACAGATCGTCGGGGCCTCATCGCGGGACGACACCGTCGCGAACTGGCGGCAGGTCATGGCCAAGTCGTTCCGCACGACCATCGCCTTCTACGTGGGCTTCGCCGGCGCCGTCGCCTTCGGCGTCGCCTACAACATGTGCCGCATCACGCTGTCCGAACGGAGCCGCGATCTGGCGACGCTGCGCGTGCTCGGGTTCGGGCAGGCGACCTGCGCCTACATCCTCGTCGGCGAACTCGCGATCCTTGCGCTGCTGGCGATCCCGCCTGGGGCCCTTGGCGGGTACGCCCTGGCCCACGGGCTGGTGGCTGCCTATTCGCGCGACGAGGTGCGGCTGCCGGCGGTGATCGGCGCACAAAGCTATGGGGCGGCGATCGCCGCCTATCTGGTCGCCGTCGCGCTCGCCGCGATCCTGGTGGCGCGGCGCATCTGGGGTTTCGATCTCGTCACCGTCCTGAAGACGCGGGAGTAGCCGATGGCCAAGGCAAAATGGCTCAGGTGGACTTTGCTGGCGGTCGTGATCGCGGTCGTCGCGGCGGTGGGCGTCCTTATGCTGGCGCCTCGTCCCGTGGCGGTCGACGAAGCGGCGGTCCGGACCGGCCCGATCGCCGAAAGCGTCGCTGACCAGGGGACTGCGCGGGTGCGCGAAGCCTATGTGGTCTCCGCGCCGGTCTCCGGACGCCT
>JAFEDM010000461.1 GCA_018241625.1 Pseudomonadota bacterium
CCATCGCGCTCAGCCAACCGGTCCCGGTGCGGCTGTTCTACCTGACGGCGGTCCCGCAGGACGGGCGCATCGTGCTGGTCCCGGACCTCTACGGCTGGGACGCGCCGGTGCTGCAGCTGTTGGATCGCGCCGTGGAGGGGACCGCCAGCTGACGCTCAGAGGTCGGCGCGGATGACGCAGACCAGGCCCGTGGGCTCGAAGGCCAGCTTCGCCTCGCCGCTCAAGGTTGGCTTATGTTCAAACGCCGTCAGGCGCCGGCCACAAGATCCTCGACCAGGCTCGGCCCGACCGGCGTCCAGCCAAGACGCTCCTGGGTAAGCTTGCTGGAGGTGGGCGCGTCGCGGCCGGCGAACATCGCCAGGAAGCCGAAATGGGCCGGCGCTTCTTCCGGCGTGATGGATTTCACCGGCAGCTTCAGGCGCCTGCCCACCGCCTCGGCCACCGCGCGCATGGTGACGCCGCTCTCGCCCACCGCGTGGTAGCGCGCGCCGGCGACGCCCTTTTCCAGCGCCAGGCGATAGACCTTGGCCACGTCGCCCACGGCGGCCGCGGCCCAGCGGGCGGAGCCGTCGCCGATATAGGCCGAGACGCCCTTCTCCTTCGCCACCTCGATGGCGTAGGTGACCAGGCCCGCCTTCTCGGTGTCGTGCACCTGGGGCAGACGCACGATCATCGCGCGCACGCCCTTCTTGGCGTAGTCCTCGACCAGCAGCTCGGTGGCCCCGCGTCCGGCGCCCGCGCCTTCCGTCGAGGGGCCGTCTTCCTCCGTCGCCTCGCGATCGGGATCGGCCATCAGGGTGCCGGAGGTGAGGATGAAGGGTTTGCCGGAACCCTCCAGCGCCTTCAGCATCGCCTCCACATTGGCCCGGTCGATGGCGATGTTCTCCATGAACTTGCTGAAGTCGTGGATGAAGGCGCAGTGGATGGTTCCGTCGCAGGCCGCGGCGCCGGCGGCCAGGCTGGCCGGGTCGCCGAGGTCGCCGCGATGCACCGCCACGCCCGCCGCCGTCAGCTTCGCCGCGTTCTCGTCGTTGCGCGCCAAGCCCACCACCTCGTGGCCGTGCGCCTTCAGCTCCTGGATGACCGCCGTGCCGATGAAGCCGCTGGCGCCGGTGAGGAAAACACGCATGGGGAGGTCTCCGAAAAGAAGCTAGGCGCCCATCTTCGCCCTGGCGTAGTATCCAGGTAAAGTAGTGACGTTATCATGGTATAAGGCCTAACAGGATGAGCGACCTCCTGGCTGCCGAAAACCCGCTTGGGACCTATCTGAAGGACCGCCGCACGCGGCTCGACCCGGGCGCGTTCGGCTTCCCGGCGGAGCGGCGGCGCACGCCGGGCCTGCGCCGCGAGGAGGTCGCCCAGCGGGCCGCGATCAGCCCCACCTGGTACACCTGGCTGGAGCAGGGCCGCGGCGGCGCGCCCTCGGCCGACGTGCTGGACCGCATCGCGCGCGCCCTGATGCTCACCGAGGTCGAGCGAGAGCGGCTGTTCCTGCTGGGCCTGGGCCGCCCGCCGGAGGCGCGCTACCGCAAGAACGAGGGCGTCACGCCGCGGCTGCAGCGGGTGCTGGACGCGCTCGACCCGACGCCGGCGATGATCCGCACCGCCACCTGGGACGTGGTGGCCTGGAACCGCGGCGCCACCGTCATGCTGGCCGACTACGGCGCCATGCCGCCCGAGCACCGCAACATGCTGCGCTTTCTGTTCCTCGATCCGCGCGCCCGGGCCAGCCACGACAACTGGGACAGCGTGGCGCGCTTCATCCTGAGCGCCTTCCGCCTGGACGCCGCGCGGGCGGGCGCGGCGGCGGATGTGGAGCCGCTGGTCGAGGAGCTGTCCCGCCTCAGCCCCGAGTTCCGCGCCATGTGGCGCGAGGCCGACGTGCCCGTGGTCCACCGCGAGGCGGTCAAGCAGATCCGCCATCCGGTGGCGGGACCGCTGTCGTTCGAATATTCCACCTTCGCGGTGGACGGGCGGACCGACCTCAGCCTGCTGATCTACAACCCCGCGACGCCGGCGGACGCGGCGAAGATCAGCGACATGCTCGCCGCCGCGGGCTAGGCCAGCGCCCGCTTCAGGATTTCGGCGTGGTCGAAGGCCAGCGGCGGCAAGGCGTCCAGGCGATGCCAGGCGGCCTCGGCGGCATCGTCCGCCGCAGCCGCCAGGACGGCGTGCTCGCTCTCGACCTCGCCCACGAAGGCCAGCGACAGGGTGCGCTCGCGCGGGTCGCGGCCGACGGCGTCGAAGTAGCCCAGGAAGCGCAGGTCCAGGCCGGTGACGCCGGTCTCCTCGGCGAGCTCGCGCGCGGCGGCGGCGGCGATCTCCTCATCCATGTCCACATAGCCGCCAGGGATCGCCCACTGGCCTTCGAACGGGGCCTTGGCGCGGCGGATCAGCAGGACCTTGCGCGGCGCCGATCGCGTCAGCAGCACCGCGTCGGCCGTCACCGCCATGTGGGGATAGGCATAGGTGTAAGGCATGCCCCCTGGATGAGCCGTGCGAGCGGACTTGTCGACAGCCGGTGCTGAAAGGCGTCGGGAACCGGCCTCGCGGGCGGCCCGTTCGGCGAGGCGGAGAGAGGCCGGCGCCCGGCCTCGGCAAGCCCGAAGCCCGCGCACAGGAGGCCGCGCAAATGGATGACATGACCCTTTTCCTCGTCGTGGCGATCGCCGCGGTGGTGATCGTGGCGCTGGTGATCGCGCTGCTGGTCGGGCGGAACAGCCGCGGCGGCCGCCTGCGCCGCATCTTCGGGCCGGAGTACGATCGCGCGGTGGAGGCGGCCGGCGGCGACCGGCGCGAGGCCGAGGCGGCGCTGGGCCGGCGGTTGGCGCGGGTGCGGGCCTATCGCCTGCATGGCCTCAGCAAGGCGCAGAAGCGGCGCTACGGCGAGGCCTGGGCCCATGCGCAGGCCGAGTTCATGGATGACCCGCACGCCGCGGTGCGCGACGCCGACAAGCTGCTGGGCGAGGTGCTGCAGGCGCGCGGCTATCCGCTGACCGATTTCGACCAGCAGGCCGAGGACCTGTCGGTGGGCCATCCGAGGGTGGTGGAGAACTACCGCGCCGCCCACGCCATCGCGCTGAAGGAAGACGAGGGCGAGGCCCAAACCGAGGACCTGCGCCTGGCCATGACCCACTGCCGCGCCCTGTTCGACGACCTGATGGGTGAGGCGCCGCGGCGTCGTATGCGCGCTCAGGACCGCCGCGGCGGGACCAGCCACCAGAGGGCCGCCGCATAGGCGAACACCGCCACATAGGCGGTGGCGAACACCCAGACCGGCAGCGGCCAGTAGATCAGGCTGTCCACCCATCGCTCGATCAGGGGCGCCTGGGAGCCGCCGGTCAGCTCGCCCTGCCACACGGTGAGAAAGCAGGCCTTTCCCAGCGAGGCCTGCAGCGCGGTGACCGCCAGCGAGGCCAGATGCAGCACCCGCCACGAACGGATCCGCACCCACGCCCAGCCGCGCCAGGCGCCGAGCGGCGTCAGCACCAGGCCCGCGACGTTGAAGGCGATCACCAGCAGATGGACGGCCAGGATCGCCTGCCCGAATCCGACCCGCATCCCGATCCCCCTCTCAAAACCATCCTATGTGAATCCGAAAACGTCGAAGCGACGCCGGAAGCTCAGCCTTAGGAACGAATTCCTCCACCGCCCATTCGACGCCTGGGTTCGCGCTGGGAGGACTATGCATGCGTGTTTCGATGGCGGCGATTACGGCCGCGGGCAGCCTGGGGCTGCTGATGACGGCGGTCGCGCCGGGAGCCGCCCAGGCGGCGCAGGTGTTCAACTTCAGCGGGACGTGCATCGACTGCTCCGGCAACGGCCTGGGCAGCCTGGTCCTGACCGAAGGCGCGAACGGAAGCCTGAACAAGAACGACTTCATCAGCTTCAGCTACAAGTCGAACCTGCTCTCGTTCAACCTGTCGCATGACGACATCGTGGCGGTCACCGGCTCGCTCACCCCGAACGATCTCGGCCGCACCTACATCGACATCATCCAGCTGGGCGGCACCGGCTGGGAATTCACCCGCAACGCGGATGGCAGCTGGTCGGTCTCCTCCAGGTTCAGCCTGGGCGAGGGCAACAACAGCGGCGGCGGCGGCGGGTCCTACGGTGGCGGCGGCGGCGGCGGCGGCGGCGGCGGCCAAGGCGCCTCCAGCAGCGGCTCGGGCCTCAGCGGCTTCCAGGCTTCCAACAACCCCGGCCGCGTGATCGACGACTTCGGCGCGGTCTCCAACATCAGCGAGGCGGTGGTGGCCGCGGTGCCCGAACCGGCGACCTGGGCCCTGATGCTGCTGGGCTTCGGCGGGCTGGGCGCGACCCTGCGCCGGCGCCGGCGCAGCCTGCTGCAACCCGTCTAGGCCCCGCGCCAAGCCAGCTTCGAGCGGCCGGACGTCCCCTGCGGCGTCCGGCCGTTTTCGTGCGGCTCCGGCGGATGCGCTCGACGCCCGCAGCCTGGCTCAAGGCGGCGCGGCTGTGGCGAAAAAGCTTCACCCTGACCGCTCGCCTGTCAGGGGAATCGGCCTCCCCTGGTCGGGGAATTCCCCGGATTTCACCTGAAAGTTGCGTGACGCGGGCCCCGCCAAATCGTCGGTCTTAGGACTTTAGTCTTACGACCAAGGTCGGATTTACTTTTTGTTATCAAAGCCGTAAGTTCCAAGCGTAGGCGTAGATCGCCAGACGTTGTGGGGACTGGACCATGAAGACGTCACCGATCGCGGGCCATGCCCGCAACCATGGCTTGAGGTCGACCATGCTGTCGGCCGGGCTGGCGGGAAGTCTGGGCCTGCTCGCCCTGGCGGCGTCGGCGCCGGCCCAGGCGGCGCAGGTGTTCAACTTCAGCGGCGCGTGCATCGACTGTTCCGGCGACGGCGTCGGCACCCTGACCCTGGCCGACGGCGCCCACGGCGCCCTGACCAAGACCGACTTCGTCAGCTTCAGCTACCGCTCGAACCTGGTGTCCTTCGACATCTCCAGCGCCGACATCGTGGCGGTGGTGGGGTCGCTGGACCCCAACAACCTGGGCGCCACCTACATCGATATCGTCCAGCTGGGCGGCACCGGATGGGAGTTCACCCGCAACGACGACGGCAGCTGGTCGGTCTCCTCGGAGATCACGCACGGCACGACCGGCCAGGGCGGCGGCGGTGGCGGTGGCGGTTTCAGCGCGCCCGGCCCGATCGGCCTGGGCGGCGACAGCAGCGACACCCAGCGCGTGGTCAACGACTTCGGCGCGGACTCGGAGTTCTCCCTCGCGTCCGCCGCGCCGGAGCCGGCCGCCTGGATGCTGATGATCCTGGGCTTCGGCGGCATGGGCGCCTCGCTGCGCCGCCGCCGGCCCGGCCCGGCGGCCATTGAAACCGCCTAGCTAAGACCCCACCTTTTCCTCATCCGGCGGGGCCGCGCCAAAGCTGGGCGGTTCGGCCGGAGAGTCGCTTTGTCAGGACTCGTCGAGGATGAACAGGTCGGTACTTTTCGACAGCCCCTATCTTCTGGGCTTCGAGCACACGCGCAGTCTCATCGAACGCGCCGCCAAGGCGGCCGCCGAGAGCTATCCGCCTTACAACGTGGAAGACCGCGGGGACGGCGGGATCCGCATCACCCTGGCTGTGGCGGGCTTTTCGCCCGAGCAGTTGGAGGTGACGGTGGAGGACCGCCAACTGACCGTAGCGGGCCGCCGGGAAGATCAATCCGGGCGAACCGAGGACGCCTATCTGCACCGCGGCATCGCCGCGCGTGGCTTCATCCGCAGCTTCGTCCTGGCCGACGGGATGGTGGTGGACGGCGCCAGCCTGGAACACGGGCTGCTGCACATCGACCTCGCCCGGCCGGAGCCCGAGCGGCGGCTGGTGCGCGTCCCGATCCGGACCGGCGCCTGAGAGAGTTGTTAAGTATCAAAAATGAGACGGCCGGATGTCCGGCGTCTTGCATGTGGACGGTTGGCTGAACCGGCGACCGTTCGGAACGTTGAGTATTGTGGAGGTGGTCATGATGACGCCTATTCTTTCGACTGAAGCTTTCGCCGCCCTGGGCGCGCCCAATCTCGTCTACGTGCGCCCGGTGTCCGGCGCGGAGATTCTCGCCAGCGTGCCATCGGCCGCAGTGGAGGGCTTCCACCTGGCGCCCGACCAGACCCTCTATGCGGTCCACCGCGCCGACGGCGAACGCCTGGCGGTGCTGACCGACCGCGACTCCGCCGTCGCCGCCGCCCTGGCGCACGAGCTGGCGCCGGTCTCGGTGCACTAGCCTTACTCGCGCAAGCGAGAAGAAAAACACCAAGACCACAAAGGTCACCAGGGACACGAAGGCGTCTGGGACAATTCAGATGTCGTGGATCGAAAAAACGGCCTGTGGCCGGTTTCTAACCCGTGGTGGTCTTGGCGTGGCCTTGGTGTTTAAACGGGCCGCCGCCTCAAACGCCGATATCGCCCTCCAACCCTAAGCGGCCGTCGGACGGTGCGCGGGTTCCTGGCTGAGCAGGGCGTGGATGGCGTCGGGATTGCGGGCCTGGCGCAGCTGCTGGCGCAGGTCCGACTGGCGCAGCAGGCGAGAGACCCGGGCCAGCGCGCGCAGGTGCTCCACGCCGGAGGCTTCCTTCGGCGCGAACAGGGCGAAGATCAGGTCCACCGGCTGGTCGTCGACGGAATCGAAATCCACCGCATGTTCCAGGCGCACGAAGACGCCGCGCAGACGCTGCAGCCCGTCGAGGCGCGCATGTGGCGCGGCCACGCCGTGACCCACGCCGGTCGAGCCGGCCTGCTCGCGCGCCGTCAGCGCATCCAGCACGTCACCGGCGTCGAGGCCGAAGTTGCGGGCGGCGATCTCCGCCACCACCGCCAGGGCCTTGCGCTTGTTGGCGGCGCTCACGCGCACGGAGATCGCGGAGCGATCGAGGAGTTCGCCGATCTGCATGGTGTCCTAGAAAGCTCGCACTGACCCTCGACCCGACGCCCCTCGAACCCGGTTAGGGATTCCCGGGGTGCGCGGATCCGCCCCACCCTTCGAAGCTCGAACGCCCCCCTTTAGGCGCCTGATACTCCATCCATACCGGCCCCGTTCGCCCCGCCGTTCGCGCGGGTCCGTTCGGGGTCTATCCAGCCGATGTTGCCGTCGGGCCGGCGATATACCACCGACAATCCGCCGTGCGCAGCATTTCGAAACACGATTGTTTGAGATTCGCTCAGGTCGAGCTCCAGGACCGCCATGGAAACCGTCAGGGTCTCGATCGGGGTCTCGGTCTCGGCGATGACCATGGGTTCCGGGAAGCGGCCGTCATCGCCCGCATCGAGGTCGGCGTCGTCGCCCAGATCCTCCGGCGCCTGGATTACATAGTAGGCGGCGGTCTCCTCGGCCTGCCGGGCGAGCGCCTGGGGATGGTGATCCTTCAGCCGGTTCTTATAGCGGCGCACGCGCTTTCGCAGCCGCTCGATGGCGGCGTCGAAGGCCAGGTGCGCGTCGCCGCCCAGCCCCTGGCTGGTGAGCTGCCGCCCGGACGCCAGGGTGACGGCGCAATCGACGCGGAAGGCATGGCCTTCGCGACTGACGACGACGTCGGCGCCGCCGCCGCCACGATCGAAATATTTCCCGATGCTGTTGGAGAGTTCGTCGGTGACCCGCGTGCGCAGGGCCTCGCCGACATCGACATGTTTGCCGGTGACTTGGACTTGCATGAGAGGATCAACGCGCCTGGGGACGGAAGGTGTCAAAGCACGCCGCCGTGAAGCGCGGCCTTGGTGGCGATACGGCCGTGGCGGCGCTGCGGAGGCGCCGTAAAGCGCCCGCCTTAACGATTAAATCAGCGTCATGACCGAGCTTTAATTTGCGCCACGGCCAAGCTCGAAATACCTCGCGTCGCCTCCGGCCCAGCCGGGCGTCCGTAGTTCACAGCAGAGCGTCATCCGGGCGGGCCGCGAGTCTTCGCGTCACCCGCGAACTTCTATCGGAATAGGCAAGTTCCATGTTTCGTCATCTGTCCGTCGCCGCCGAAGATCCCAGGAGCGTCGCGGACTTCTTCGCCGAACTGTTGGGTGGCGCGACCGTCGCCCTGCCGTCCTGCCCGGGCGGCTATCTGGCGCTCGCCGGGGACGGCCGCGCGCCGGCGGTGGGCGTCTATCCAGCGGACAGCGCCCAGGTCGCGCACGACATCGAACCGGACGCGCCCATCGCCGTCCGCGCGACGATCGCCGCTGACAAGGTGCAAGCCCTCGCGGCGGCGCGCGGCTGGGGCTGCTTCGACTGCGGCGACAGCGGACGCCTGCGCACCATCGAAGTCTGGATCGAGGATTCGTGGCTGGTGGAGGTTTCGGCGCCGGCCGCTGAGGCGCACGCCGGCTTCGCCAGCGCGGCGGCCTAGAGTCTAGGCGATTTCCTTCAACCGCCGGCGACGTTCCACCGACGAGGGGATACGCATCGCCTCGCGGTACTTGGCGACGGTGCGGCGCGCGATGTCGACGCCGGCTTCCTTCAGGATGTCGACGATGGTGTCGTCGGAATGGACGTCGCGCTCATTGGCCTCGGTGTCGATGAGCTGGCGGATCTTGTGGCGCACGCTCTCGGCCGAATGCGCCTCGCCGCCGTCCGCCGACTGGATGGCGGAGGTGAAGAAGAACTTCATCTCGAAGACGCCGCGCGGGGTGGCCAGATATTTGTTGGAGGTCACCCGGCTGACGGTCGACTCGTGCATGCCGATGGCGTCGGCGACGGTCTTCAGGTTCAGCGGCCGCAGGTGCTCGACGCCATAGGCCAGGAAGGCGTCCTGCTGGCGCACGATCTCGGAGGACACCTTGAGGATGGTCTTGGCGCGCTGATCCAGGCTCTTCACCAGCCAACTGGCCTGGGCCAGGCAGTCGGTGACGAAGGTCTTTTCCTGATCGGTGCGGGCCGCGCCGGAGACCCGGGCGTGGTAGCGCTGGTCGACCAGCAGGCGCGGCAGGGTCTCGGAATTCAGCTCCACGTGCCACAGGCCGCCCAGGCCCTCGCGGACATAGACGTCGGGGACCACGGTCTGGGCGGGCTCGCCGCCGAAGGCCGCGCCGGGCCGGGGCGTCAGCGCCCGCAGCTCGGCCACCATGTCGCGCAGGTCCTCGTCGTCGACGCCGCAGACGCGCTTCAGCGCCGCCATGTCGCGCTTGGCGAGGAGCTCCAGGTTGTCGACCAGGGCCGCCATGGCCGGATCGAAGCGGTCGTTGTCCTTGAGCTGGATGGTCAGGCACTCGGCCAGGGTGCGGGCGCAGACGCCCACCGGCTCGAAACCCTGCAGGACGGTGAGCACGCGCTCCAGCAGCGCGATGTCGCAACCCAGGCGCTCGGCGACCTCGCCGAGGTCGGCGCGCAGGTAGCCGCCTTCGTCGACGGAATCGATCAGCACGCTGCCGGCGGCGATCTCGGTGGGCGTGAGGCCCGAGGCGGAAAGCTGGTCGGCCAGGTGCTCGGCCAGGGATTTCTCGTGGGAGAGCGCGCCCTCCAGGCCCTCGGCGTCCTCGAAAGAGCCGCCGCGGCCGGCCTTGGACCAGTCGACCGAGGCGCCGGCGTCGGCGGCGCCCGGCGTACGGTCGGCGTCGCCGGTGACCTCTTCGCCCGGCGAGGCGTCGTCGCGGGCGGCGTCCAGCTCGCCACGGGCGGTGGCGTCGTCCGCGCGGTCGGCGGCATAGTCGGAGGTGGGATCGATGTCCGGCGCGTCGGCTTCCGGTTCGCGCTCGCTCTCGTCGCGCTGAAGCAACGGATTCTTTTCGAGCTCGGCCTCGACGAAGGCTTCCAGCTCAAGATTCGACAACTGCAGCAGCTTGATCGCCTGCTGCAGCTGCGGCGTGATGACCAGCCCCTGGCCCTGCCGGATCTCAAGACGCGCGCTGAGCGCCACTCGTAAGCCCCTCGTACAAGCCCCGGCCAAGCCCCTTGGCCCGGTTCTTGCTTCGACCTTAGGCTTGCGAAGGCCACCGATTGGTTAACGCTGCGCCGATTCAAAGCGGCGTTGGCGCCGGCCCGCGCGCCTGCCAAACTGTCACCAGCCTGGCAGGAGGGCCCATGCGCCGCGCGGACCGGCTGTTCCAGATCATCCAGGTGCTGCGCCGCACGCGCCGGCCAGTGACGGCCGACGCCATCGCCGTGGAGCTGGAAACCTCCAAGCGCACCATCTATCGCGACATCGCCGACCTGATGGCCCAGCGGGTGCCGATCCGCGGTGAGGCGGGCGTGGGCTATGTGCTGGACGGCGGGTTCGACCTGCCGCCCTTGATGCTGACGCCCGACGAGATCGAGGCGGCGGTGCTGGGCGCGCAGTGGGTGGCGGGCCGCGGCGACCCGGCGCTGGCGCGCGCGGCCCTGGACCTGATCGCCAAGATCGGCGCCGCAGTCCCCGAACACCTGCGGCCGCTGGCCCTGGAACCCTCCAGCCGCGCCTCGGTGCGCTGGAACGTGGCGCCGGACTCGATCGACATGGAAAAGGTGCGCGGCGCGATCCGCGGCGGCCACAAGATCGCGCTCACCTATTCCGATGAGCAGGAGCGGCTGAGCGAGCGGACCATCTGGCCCTTCGCCGTCGGCTATCACGAGACGGTGCGGCTGATCATCGGCTGGTGCGAGCTGCGCGCCGACTTCCGCAGCTTCCGCACCGACCGGGTGGCGCAGGCGGCCTTCCTGGAAGAGCGCTATCCCGAACGCCCGGCCGTGCTGCGCGCCCGCTATCGCAAGGCGATGACCGAACGCTGGGCCGAGATGGGCTATGTCCGGCCGGGCGCCGCGCCCTAGCGATCCATCCGTCGCATTACGGTTGCGTAAGTTGGCGCGGACGGGCGAGGACCCTAGCTTGGCCGCGTAACAATCCGGAGCCGCCTGTGACCGATCTTTCCCGCCGCGACGCGCTCGCGCTGTCCGCCGCCCTGGGAGCGCTCGCCGCCCTGCCGACCGCGGCCAAGGCGCAGGCGCCCGCCGATCCGCCCAGCGTGTGGGACCTCGCCGACCTCTATCCCAGCGACGCCGCCTGGA
>JAFEDM010000462.1 GCA_018241625.1 Pseudomonadota bacterium
GGGAAGGCGCCGCCGTCCAGCAGCAGGTTCTGGCCGGTGACATAGCCGGCATGGGCGCTGCACAGCATGGCGCACATCACCCCGAACTCGGCCGGATCGCCCACCCGGCCGGTGGGATTGGCGGCGGCGACATCGGCGCGGACCCGATCGACCGGCTGGCCGCGCGCGGCCGAGAGGGCCGCGTAGTAGGCCTCCAGCCGATCGGTGGCGAAATGGCCGGGCAGCAGGTTGTTGATCGTCACCCCGTCGCGGGCCACCTCGCGGGCGATGCCGCCGACCGCGCCGGTGAGCCCGGCCCGCGCGCCGTTGGACAGGCCCAGCATGGGCAGCGGCGCCTTCACCGCGCCAGAGGTGATGTTGACGATCCGGCCCCAGCCCCGGGCCCGCATGCCGGGCGCCACGGCGCGGATAAGCTGCAGCGGCGCCACCATGTTGGCGGCGAGCGCCGCGCCCCACTCGGCCTCGCCCCAGTCTTCGAAGCGCCCGGGCGCGGGCCCGGCCGCATTGGTCACCAGGATGTCCGGGTCCGGGCAGGCGGCGAGCAGGGCCGCGCGGCCGGCCTCGGTGGTCACGTCGCAGGCCAGCGGCCGGACCTCGCGCCCGGTGGCGGCGGCGATCTCCCGGGCGGCGGCCTGCAAGGGCGCGTCCGTGCGCGCGCAGATCGTGAGGTCGCAGCCCGCGGCGGCCAGGGCTTCCGCGCAGGCGCGGCCGAGGCCCTTGCTGGCGCCGCAGACCAGGGCGTGGCGGCCTTCTAGGCCCAGGGAGAATCCCGCCATCCCGCTCGCCTTCGCCCCTCGCCTTCAACCCGGCCGCTGCTAAGGTCGCGCGACCCAGATGGAGGGGCCCGTGACCGACGCCGAGAGCTTCGCAAAGGCCATCGCCGAGCGCCACCGCAATCGCGAACGCTTCACCCTGGACATGCCGCCGGGCCACGCGGGCGACCTTGCCTTCGGCTATGCGACCCAGGCCCAGCTTCTGCCCCTGCTGGGCGGCGGGATCGTCGGCTGGAAGATCGGCCTGACCACGCCGCGTATGCAGCAGCTCTGCGGCATCGACGAGCCCATCGTGGGCGCGCTGCTGGACGGCCGGATCCACGAGACGCCGACCCAGGTGGCGGTGGGCGATTACGTCCGCCTCGGCATCGAAAGCGAGATCGCCCTGCGCGTCGCCCGTCCGTTCCCGGACGCGGAAGTCTCGCCCGCTCAGGCCCTGGCGCACATCGACCTGGTCTGCGCGGCCTTCGAACTGATCGACGACAGCGCCGCCGACTATGGGCGGCTGTCCGCGGCCACCCTGGTGGCCGACAACGCCTGGAACGCCGGCCTGGCGTTGGGGCCCGCGCGACCGGCCGGCGAGGTCGGCGCTCTCAGCGGCCGCAAGGGCGTGCTGATGCGCGACGGCGAGATCGTCGACCAGGGAAGCTCCAGCGACGTGCTGGGCGATCCGGCCGCGGCCCTGGCCTGGGTGGCCGGCCACCTGGCGCGCCGGGGCCAGCCGCTACGGGCCGGCCAGTGGGTCTCCACCGGCTCGATCCTACCCACCAAGTTCGTGGCGCCGGGCCAGGCCTGGCGTTTCGAGGTCGAGGGGTTGCCGCCCGTCGAGCTGTCGCTCACCTGAGCCGTTCATCATGTAGCGCGACTTAACCCCGTTGATTCACAACGACTTAAGGTCGCTATGAAAACCTTATGACATCACCGCCATTGGGATCGGCAGGATGCACCAGCTCTTTCGACGCCTCGCGGGCGACCGGTCGGGCGCCACCGCGATCGAATACGCCCTGATCGCCGCCCTCATCGCGATGGCCATCGTCGGCGCCGTGACCGTGCTCGGGACGCAGCTCAACACCACCTTCACCGGGATCGCGGCCCTCTTCCCGTAGGTTCCGCCGCATTGTGGCCACGCCCGGCGGCTTGTACGCGGGCGTATGAACCCCGCGCGGCGTCTGATTCTCGTTTCGGCGGCCTTCGTCGCGTTCGCGTCGTCAGCCCAGGCGCAATATTCGCATGACGCCCAGGCGGTGATCGCCCGCGCGCGCGCCGCCAGCGGCGGGGCGGCCTGGAACAGCCTGCGTGGCTGGCACGAGGCCGGCACCGACAACGGCGTGACCTACGAGCGCTGGATCGACCCGCTGCGCTACGGCATGCGCGTGGAGACCCGCGCCGACGCCGGGGGCCCGCCGCAGGTGCGCGGCTTCAACGGGGCCGGCGAATGGCACATCTCGCCGGCCGGCCAGCAAACCGGCACCGGCGACGCCGAGCCCCTGGCGGCGGCGCGCACCGAGGACTTCTACGGCGTCTACGGCTTCCTGTACGCCAGCCGCTTCGACGCCCACGGCAAGCTGGTGGGCACCCGCCGCGCCAACGGCAAGTCGTTCGACGTCGTGGAGGTCCAGCCCTGGCGCGCGGCGACCCGCGAGCTGTGGTTCGACCGGTCCACGGGCCTGCTCGGGCGCATGATCCAGCACGAGGGCGCGCGCACGCTCACCGTCGAGCTTTCGGACTACCGGAAGGTGGGCCCCGTGAAGGTCGCCTTCCGCTTCGTGTCCACCGAAGGCGCCGACGGGGCCGCGCGGGTGCGCCAAATCCGCAGCCTCGACTTCGCCCCGGCCGATCGGGCGATGTTCAGCTTGCCGGCGGCGCCTTAGCCGCGGCGGCGGCCCGGTCCATGGCGCGGGCGCCCGCCAGGATGTTCGGCAGGCTGTAGTTGCCCTCGTGGCAGGCGTATTCGTAGATCGGACCCTTGGCCGCGCGCCACGGCATCTGCGCCTTCCAGACCTTGGTGAAGGTCGCCGGATCGTCCACCGAGAACTCGTACAGGATCTGGTCCTTGGCGGTGCGGGTGAACCGCTCGGTGACCTTGGTGGTCGCCGAATAGGGGAAGCCACCGCCTAGGGAGTAGATGTGGCCCTTGGGGTTCAGGTTGGTGGTCTCGACCACCAGGGTGTCGCCTTCCCACCAGCCGACGGAATCGCCCAGCCAAGGCTGCAGGGCCGCGGGCTGATGGGTCCGGTCGGTCATGCGGATCATCCGCACGTCGTGGTTCATCTCCACCTGGATCGCCACATAGTCGTGGGTCTGGATGATCCGGTAGTTGCCGTTGAAGCCGGAGTTCATCATCGGCGGGCCCTCGGGCGAGCCGATGGCGGTCAGGCAGCGCTCTTGAGTGTCGCGGTCCTCCGGGTTGTCGAACTTCTCCGGCGCGGCGGCGTCCGCCGCACGGGCCTTCTTCGCCGCCTCGGTGTAGGGCAGCCGGCCGTCGGCGGGCTCGACGATCCAGGACGTGCGCGGCTGGCCGTCGATGCGCGCGAGCCGCAGGTCCATCTCCAGATAGTCGGACTGGGGCGCCTCCTTCACCACGGGCGGCGCGGGCGTCTTGGGATCGATGGGCGCGGGATTGAGCAGGTCGCCCACCATCGACTTGAAGCCGGCCAGCATCATCGCCTCTTCCTTGTCGGTGGCGATGAGGCCTTTGAAGATCGGCGGCCGCTGCAGGAAGGTCAG
The DNA here is from genome assembly GCA_018241625.1 of Pseudomonadota bacterium. GTDB lineage: Bacteria > Pseudomonadota > Alphaproteobacteria > Caulobacterales > Caulobacteraceae > Phenylobacterium. Next base: position 3,501 of record JAFEDM010000462.1, read on the forward strand.
CGCGGTGTTGGTCCAGATCCCCTGCAGGTCCGGCTGGCCCTCGGCGGTGCGCGGGGCGCGGTAGGGCGCCGGCTTTGGGGCCGGCGGCGCCGCGTCGGCGGCGACGGCCGCGGCCGTGGCGACGGCGGCGCAGAGCGCGAGCATCGAGACTCTCATGACAGAACCTCCTGGGCGGGATTCGGGGCCGAGCGGACGGGACGCGCCGCCGGGCGGGTCTTGCGGCGGGGATAGAGCGGGCCGCGGCGCACGCGGACCAGCCAGTAGCCGATGGCGATCACCAGGGCGGCGACCGGGATCCATTGCAGGTTCAGGGTCGGGCCGTGGAACAGCACGCCGCCGACCTTGGGCTGGGCCAGGGCGGACATCAGGGCGATCCACAGACCCAGGCCCATGCGCCAGATATGGCGCGCCAGCCGGGCCGGGCCGACCAGCGGCGGGCGCAGGATGACCTTCAGATCGAGCGCGGCCATCAGGGTCGCGATCCCCGCCACCAGGAAGAAGACGAACCAGGGCTCGCCACCCAGGGTGCGCAGGGGGCTGGTCATCGCCATCCAGCCCAGGACGAGGAGCGTCGCGACCGCCAAGGCCAGGAGGACGACGCCGGCGATCTCGAACGCGCCGGCCTTGACCTGGGCCACCCGGCCGGCCCGCCACCCGGTGATCACCAGATAGAAGGTGATCGCGCCCGCGAAGGCGGAGACCAGGTCGCCGATCATCGGCGCGACCACGGCGCCGACGCCGGACATGGCCAGCATGGCGAAGAAGAAGACCTCGCCGGACAGGCGATGCAGGCGGCCGCCCTTCTTCGCGGCCATGGCCACGGTCCCCGAGGCCAGGCCGGCGGTTCCCCCGGCAAGGTGCAGGCCAAGGGCGATGTCGGCGAGCGCGCGCACGGCGAAGGGCGCCGTCGAAGCGACGTGCAGGATCATGGGAAGTCTCCCCAAGGACTCTTCAGGTGGAAGGCGGGCGCGCCGGCCAGTCGGCGCGAAGGTTCAGGTCAGAGCGGGTCTCGTCGCCGGCGCAGCCAGACGGCCAGGGCGGTCAGGCCGGCGGCCACCGCCAGGCCGATCCAGAGCCCCGGCGTGGACAGGAACTTGCCGGGATCGAGGCTGGCCAGGCCGGACGGCGGGACGGGGGCCGGCCCCTTGGGCATCTGGAACTGCAGGCCCGCGTGGGCGACCAGGGCATGGCGTTCCGACCCCGTCAGGCGGTCGGCCAGCAGGCTGGCCAGACGCGTCGTGCCGAACGCCACCTTCTCCAGCAGGCAGAGCGCGACCGGCGGCAGGACCGCCCAGAGGAAGGGCGTGCGCTTCGCCCAGGCCGAGACCGCGAGGAACCAGGCGTAGACCGGCGCCAACCACAGGCTGAGGCACACCAGGCCATAGGCCAGGACCACGCCCTGCTCCGCGACGGACCCGATGGTCCACGGCGTCGCCAGGCTGACGCCGCCCGCCGCCAGGATCAGGGTCGAGAGCAGCAGAATCAGGCCTTCGGTCACGGCGATCAGCACGAAGGCGACCGCCGGAATGATCGCCATGGGCACCATGGCCTTGGCGAGGGTGGCGGTCAGGTCGGAGACCGGCAGCGACTTCCAGAACAGGATGCTGCGATCGCGCCGCTCGTTGAACATCGCGCTCAGGCAGTAGAGCCAGGCCACGATCACCACCGTCGCGGTGATCGCCGCGTCGGCGAAGGCGTAGGGCTGGCCCATGACGAGGGCCTGATGCGCGGCGTCGAGCTGCAGGGTCTGAACCCGGCGGCCGGGCATGCCGGCGGTGCTGATCAGGAAGCCCACCAGCACCACCGCCGCGATCGCCACCGGGGCGATGAGGATCGACCGGTGCTCCCAGAGCTCGCGGCGCACCGACCAGCGGAACGGCTGGACCTTGTTCGGAACGGTCGAGGCGGCGGTCATTCCGAGACTCCTTGGCTCGGGCTCATCATGGCGATGAACAGATCGGCGAGGCTGGGCGTGCGCACCTCGCCCAGCTGGGCCAGGCGGGCGCGCTCGGCGCCGTCGAACAAGAAGATGTGCCGGCCGAACACGCTGCGCTCCTGCATCGGCCCCAGAGCACGCGCGGCGTCGGCCTTGTCGGCCGAGGTCATCAGTTCGGCGTAGCGGGCCTCGAAGGCCTCCATGCCGCAGTCCAGCACGATCCGGCCGCGGTCGATGAAGGCCACGTCGGTCAGGATGTGCTGGATCTCCTCCACCTGATGGGTGGAGACGACGATAGTTCGGGTCTCATCGAAATAATCGTTGAGCAGGCTGTCGTAGAAGGCCTTGCGGTAGAGCAGGTCCAGGCCCAGCGTCGGCTCGTCCAGCACCAGCAGCTGGGCGTCCACCGCCATCACCAGGGCCAGGTTCAGCTGGGCGACCATCCCCTTCGACAGCTGGCCGACCTTGCTGGTCCGCTTGATGGTGGTCTTGGCCAGGAAGCCGTCGGCCTTGGCGCGATCGAAGCGCGGATGGACCCCGGCGACGAAGTCCACGGCGTCGGCCACCTTCAGCCAGCGCGGCAGCACGGCCACGTCGGCGATGAAGCAGACCCGCTCCATCAGCTTGTCGCGCTGGGTCCAGGGATCGAGCCCCAGGACCTTTAGTTCGCCCTGGTAGGGGATCAGGCCCAGCATGGCCTGCAGCGCGGTCGACTTGCCGGCGCCGTTGGGACCGATCAGGCCAAGGATCCTGCCTTCCTCGACCTTCAGGTCGAGGCCGCGCAGGGCGTGGGTCTTGCCATAGCTCTTGGCCAGGCCGCGGGCTTCGATGCAGGCCATCTCAGCCCTCCTTCCCGAGCAGCTCGGCCGCCAGGCCGAGGCGCTGGATGGTGGCGCGGATCTGCGGCCACTGCTCGTCCAGGAACTTCCGGCGTTCGCCGGCCAGCAGCTGGCCCTTGGCGCCCGGGCTGACGAACATACCGAGCCCGCGGCGTTTCTCCACCAGCCCGTCGTCGGCGAGCTCCTGATAGGCCTTCAACACGGTCAGCGGATTGACCCGCGATTCGGTGGCCACATTGCGCACGGACGGCAGCGGGTCGCCCTCCTTCAACAGGTCATCGAGGATCATGGCCACAACCCGATCGCGGATCTGGCGGTAGATCGGCTGATTGTCGTTCCATTCCGGATCCACGGACTCGTCCTTCAGCCCCAGCGTGGGGTTCGTTGGTGTTATACTTATCTATAACACTAGGGAGGAGTCAACTCCCTCCCTTGATGGGGAGGGTGGCCGAGTGAAGCGAGGTCGGGTGGGGAACGGTGGGGCGGAGCGCTGAGTCGCGGATGACCATCACTTCCCCACCCTGATCGCTGCGCGATCTGTCCCTCCCCGTTAGGGGAGGGTGTTCACGTCAGGCCCAGCTCGGGCTGGGCCACCACCGCCTGGGCCTCTTCGGGCAGGTGGCAGGTGAAGGTGGCGCCGGCGCCGGGCTCGCTTTCCAGGGCCACCCAGCCGCCGTGCAGCTCGGTCAGCGCCTTCACCAGCGCCAGGCCCAGGCCCGGCCCGCCGCGCTCGCGGCCGACAAAGCGGTCGAAGATGTGCGCCTGGACATGGAAGGGGATGCCGCGGCCGGTGTCGGATACCGAAAGCTGCACCTCGCCCAGGCCCTTGCGGGCCGCGAGCGTGACCGTGCCGCCGGCCGGGGTCTGGCCGAGCGCATTCTCCACGAGATGGCTGAGGATCTGGCTGAGCCGACGCGTATCGCCGCGGATCAGGCCCATGTCCTGCGGCGCCTGGACCACCAGGGTGACCTTGGCCGCCGCCGCCTCGTCGGCCCAGCGTTCGGCCTGGGCCGCGAGCAGTTCGCTGACCCGGACGTCCTCCATATCCAGCGCCATCTCGTCGGCGTCGATCTGGGCCATGTCGAGCACGTCGTCGATGGACCGCGCGAGCTGGGTCGCCGCCGACTTCACCGCCGCCGCGTGGGCCCGGCCGCGCTCCGACAGCGCCTCGCCCGAACGTTCCAGCAGTTCGGAATAGCCGATGATCGTGGTGAGCGGGGTGCGCAGCTCGTAGGAGACGTTGCCCACGAAGTCGCGCTTCAGCCGCTCGGCGTCGGCCAGGGCCTGTTCCTTGGCCTCCAGCGCCTGCTCGACCTTGCGCGCGTCGGTGACGTCAGTGAAGGCGATCAGCGTCGCCCCGTCCGGCAGCGGCCGCGACTGGTAGAGCACGACTCGGCTGTCCGAGGTCTTGATCTCGCCGGTGGTCGGGGCGCGGGCCTGCGGGTCGGGGTCGGCCACGCGGCCCTTCAGCTCGGCCCAGAAATCGCGGTTGTGCAGCTTGGGGATGCACAGCTCGACCACGCCCTCGAAGTCGCCGGCGCCCTCGATCTGGCCGGGCGTCAGGTTCCAGAAGGCGCCGAAGGCCTCGTTGTGCAGGCGCAGGCGGCCGTCGGAGCCGAACACCACGACCGCGTCGGAGAGCTTGTCCAGCGTCGCCTGCTGCACCTGGATCAGGGCGTTGTACTGCGCCTTCAGTTTGAGCTCGTCGGTGATGTCGCTGAACAGCAGCAACAGGCCGCCCATGGGGTGCGGCTGGCGCACCACCTTGAGCGTGCGGCCGTCCGGCAGGGACCACATGTCGTCGGGGCCGGCGGCGAGCTGTTCGTAGCGGTCGAGCTCGCCGGCCTTCCACTTGGCGTAGTCGGCGGTCTCCGGCAGGCGGCGGCGCTGGCGCAGGCGGTCCAGCACCTCCGAATGGCTGGGCTGTTCGGCCAGCCAGGCTGGCTCGACCCCCCATAGTTCGGCGAAGGCCGTATTGTGGAACATCAGCTTCTTGGCCTTGTCGAAGACGGCCACCGCCTCATCGATGTGGTTCAGGGTCTCGTCGTGCGCCTCGACGTTGCGCTTGAGCAGTTCGCGCAGGTCTTCCTGTTCGCTGACGTCCTCGGTCCAGACACCGACGCCGCCGCCTTCCAGCGGCTGGGCGGCGATGTGGAAGGCGCGGCGTTTGCCGCCGACGTTGGCCCAGCGGACCGTGTCGCGGCGCTGGCCGAGGTTGGCGGCCTCGCTGGCGAGCGCGTCGGCGCCGCGGTCGAAGGCGACGCCACGGGCGGCGGCCTCGTCCAGGCTGGCGGCGTCCACCGCCTTCAGCCAGGCGGCGTTGACCCAGACGGGCGAGCCGTCGGCGGCGGCGATCCAGGCCGGCGTGGCCCGCGCGTTCAGGAAGGCGGCGAAGCGCGGGGCGGTGGGCAGGCCCTGGTCCTCGGTCTGGCCGACGGAAAGACGCAGCCAGGCCATGGCGCCGGCCGCGCGGCCTTCCACCGCGATCAGGCCCGCGTCGCCGCGCACCTCGAAGGCGCAGGCCTCGCCGCGTTCGAACAGGGCGCGAAGCCGCCGCGCATGGTCGGGGTCGGCGCGCATCAGGGCGTTCACCACGCCTTGCGGATCGGGCTCAGAGAGGCCCAGGGCCTCGGCGCAAAGGGCCAGGGACTCCTCGCCGGAGGCCAGCAGGGCGCGGCCGTCCTCCACCGCCAGCAGGGCGCTGTCGAACGCCTCGGCCGAGGCCTGGGCGGCGTCGGCATGGGCGAGCGCGGTCATCAGCTTGCGGCTGATCTCGGACACGCGCGCCTGCGCCGCGCGGCGCTGGGCCAGCGCCCAGAGCACGGCGCAGATGGCGAGCGACACGGCGCCCGCCGCGGCGGCCAGGATCAGGTTTCGGGCGTCCATCCCTCTAAGTCGTCAGCCCCGCATCCGGCGAATCAGCTCCCTCGCACCCTAAGCCGCCTCGGACGTCGCCGCATCCGCGCCCCACAAAGATAGGCTAAGTTCGGAAGATGAGCGCGATCCTCTATCCCGTGGCGGCGAATGCGGAGCTGGCGATGGCCGGCGGCCTGGGCCACGCGACGCGCGAACGGGAGGCGCAGCGCGTCGCCGGCGAGGCGGTGGTCTTCACCAGCGACGCCACCGGCCCGGCCTTCGCCGACGAGGCCGCGGCCCAGGCCGCCTTCGCCGGACCGCTGGGCGAGGGCTGGGCGCGGCTTTCCGAGCAGATCCTGCCCGGCCAGAAGATCGGCCACGCCGAAGCCACCTTCGAGGACGGCCGCCGCTGGGCCGCGCCGCCGCGGCCGGCGCCGCGCACCGCCTGGCGGCTGGTGGTCTCCTACTGGCGGATCGCCACGGCCGAGCGGCCGATCGCGGCGCCTCAGGCCCGCGCCGCGCGCCGGGGCAAGCAGACGCTGGATCCCAAGACCGTCCAGGCCATGGCCCGCCAGCCGCTGCGTCCCATCGAGCCGCAGAAACCGCTGGACATCGGCTTGTTCGAGGTGCGTCCGCCCGACGCCCCGCATATCGTGATGCCCGATGAGTGATTTGCCGCCGTTCGGGACCGCGCCGTCCCTCGATGATCTCGCCGCCCTGGCGGAGGCCGCGTTCGCGGCCCTGCCCGAACCGTTCCGCAAGGCGGCCGGCGACGTGATCTTCCGCGTCGACGACTTCCCGGCCGAGGAGGTGCTGGAGGACCTGGGCATCGAGGACGCCTTCGGCCTCAGCGGCCTCTACCAGGGCGTCGACATCGGCCACCGCGACATGGCGGGTCCGGCGGCCGGTCCCTCGATGATCTTCCTCTATCGCCGCCCGATCCTCGACGAATGGGCTGAGCACGGCGAGATCACGCTCGAGGAACTGGTCGCCCATGTCCTGGTGCGCGAGATTGGGCATCACATGGGCCTCTCCGACGCCCAGATCCACGCCATCGAGGGCCACAACGGCTGACGCCGCCCGCACTAAAAGTGCATAAATTCGACTTACAACCTTTGCGTTCCTGTGGTTACGCTAGGAACCCTGGGGCTTCGCGCCCGCGCCCAACGGGTCTGGGCAGCGCGCGAGGACGCCAGCTCAGCGAGTATCGGTTTGGGATGACGCGCGCCGGCCCGTGGCGCGCGATGAGCTGCGCATGCCCCGGACTCCCGAAGCCAGAACAGCGGAGCGCACGCCTTGCCCAATCAACTTCCGAAGATCGACTTCATCGTCCAGCTCATGCTGGAGAACCGCCCCTTCGACCAGATGCTGGGCTTCCTCTACACGAATGAGGCGACCCCCAACGTCTCGCCGGCGGGCCACCCGTACGAGGGTTTGACCGGCGCGGAGTTCAACCTCGACTCCGCAGGCAACAAGGTGCCGGTCTTCCGGATCGACCAGAACACCCATCGCCCCTACCTGATGCCGAAGTCGAACCCGCGGGAAGGCTTCCAGGCCACCAACCTGCAGCTGTTCGGCGTGAACTCGCCCGCGCCGGGCGCCCTGGCCAGCAACAGCGGCTTCGTCGTCAGCTTCGAGAACGCGATCTCCTATGACCGCAGCCGGAACGAGTCAGACGCCCTGCCCGAGACCAAGCCCTCGGACATCATGGGCATGTACGACCCCTCGATGCTGCCGGTGATGACCGCCCTGGCGCGCGGCTTCGCGGTCTGCGACCACTGGTTCGCGTCGGTCCCCACCGAGACCTTCCCCAACCGGGCGTTCGCCTGCACCGGGACCTCGCTCGGGCACCTGGGCGACGACTTCAAGATCCTCAACACGCCCAGCATCTTCGGGCGGATGTCAACGGCCAAGCTGGACTGGGGCGCCTATGGCTACACCGGCTATCCCTATGTCCGCACCGACTACCCGGACACCAAGGCCGCGCCGAAGGAGAAGTTCGGCCACTTCTCCGACTTCTACGCCCGGGTTAAGGCCGGGACCCTGCCGTCCTACACCTTCCTGGAGCCCGGCTGGGGCGCCGGCGGCAACAGCCAGCATCCGGTGACCGATGTCTCGCTGGGCGAGAAGCTGATCTACGACGTCTACACCGCCCTGCGTTCCGGTCCGGGCTGGGACCGGACGCTACTGATCATAACCTATGACGAGGCCGGCGGCGGTTTCGACCATGTGCAACCGCCGGCGACCGCCGTTCAACCCGACAGCTTCAAGTCCGACGAAGATCACCAGAACTTCGACTTCACGCGGTTCGGGGTCCGGGTGCCGGCGCTCTTGATCTCGCCCCTGATCGCGCCGGGCACGGTGTTCCGCGCCCAGAGCGGGGTCATCGACCACACCTCGGTGATCAAGACGCTGTGCGAGCGCTGGCCGAAGATCAAAAGCCTCACCAAGCGCGACGCCGCCGCGCCAAGCCTCGGCGATGCGCTGACCCTGGCCGTCCCGCGCACCGACGATCCCCTGGTGGGCGTGACCCCGCCGACCTCGGGCGAGGCGGTGCCCAACGCCCACAAGCCGTCGAAGCTGCAGAAGCGCCAGGCCGGGGTCGTGGCCGCCCTGCCGATCCCCAACGAGTACGGCACCTACGATCACGATCAGCCGACCCTGACCACCGCCCATGACTATGCGGAATACATCCGCGACCGGACGGCGGCCTGGGAAGACCACGTGGAACGCCGCAAGCGCACCCACGCCATCCTGCGCCCGTCGCCGATCTCGCGGCGAGCGACCCGAGGGCCGTCCACTCAGGGCGGTCCGCCGACGCCGCCCGCGCCCTGACCGGATCGGGGTTCGTATGCCCCGCGCGCCGGCCGGTCCGGAGCGCGGGGCTTCGCGCCACGCGACAAAAGGTGACGCTGCCGTCACTTTCGTTGACTAAACGCCGTTCAGATGAGAAGGTCGCGGCCTGCTCAGAGCCGGGCCGCCTAGCGCCTGGCCGCACCCTTGCGAGGACGCCATGGCCGCCGACGGCAACATCACCAAGGACATCATCTACGACGCCGTCGCGCCGGACGACTTCGAGTCCATGCTGGAGCTGGACCGCTACAACGCGCGCTCCACCGCCTTCGACAAGATCATCAGCGCCACCCACGACCACTTCTGGGATCCGCTCGACAAGAAGTACATCGACTTCGACGAGCCCTTCGACATGGAAGGGACGATGATCCTGCCCGAGAAGATGATCGGGGCGCTGCAGCTCGACTACGTCCGCGAGACCTTGGGCAGCGAGAAGGAGATCATCCGCTTCGCCAACGCCCAGACCCGCTGGACCTTCTCCTCGATCCTGCACGGCGAACAGGGCGCGCTGAACCTGTCGGCCAGCCTCTGCCACGTGCTGAAGGACCAGGGCGCCCAGGAATACGCCGCCAACCAGACCCGCGAAGAGGCGCGCCACGTCACCGCTTTCGCCAAGTACATCAAGGCCCGCTGGGGCCGGCCGGTGGAATGCGGCCCGATCCTGAAGGACCTGCTGGTCGAGATCATCCACGCGCCGGAGGTCTACAAGAAGATCATCGGCATGCAGATGCTGGTGGAAGGCCTGGCCATGGGCGCCTTCGCCACCATCTTCAAGGAAACCAACGACCCGCTGGCCCGCAAGCTGACCCAGCTGGTGATGACCGACGAGGCCTTCCACCACAAGTTCGGGAAGATCTGGGCGGACCGCACCATCCCGCACCTGACCGAGGCCGAGCACGAGGTCATCGAGAACTGGGCCGCGCACTGCTTCCAGACCCTGCTCTTCAACCTGGTGGCGCCGACCCAGAACGTGGCGCTCTACGAGGAATTCGGCCTCGACCCGAACCGGGTGATCGAGGAGATGGGCAAGCTGGTGTCCGACGAGACCCGGCGCGAGGAGATGAAGGAAGCCACCAACATCTTCCGCGTGCTGGTGAAGACCCTGGTCAACGCCGGCATCATCACCGACCGCACCAAGGCCTTCTACGCCATGTACGTCGACATCGACGAGCTGAAGGCCGAGGGCGAGGCGATGGTCGGCGACGAGATCGCCGAGGAGGGCATCCAGTTCCTCCAGCAGATCAACTTCAAGGACCGCGCGCTCAACAAGGTGCTGATCGCCGCCGAATAGGCCGCGGTCAGGCCGCCGCGCGGCGGCGCAGCCAGAGGTACAGCAGGGCCGAGGCGGCCAAGGCGCCGGCTGAGACCGCCAGCTCGATCGGCTTGCCGGTCGCGATCAGGACGACCCCCGCGGCGATCGCCCCCAGGGCGGTCAGCCGCGCGGGCCAGCGCCGGGCCGGCGCGAGGCGCCCCGACAGCCGGATCAGGGACGCGCCGGCCAGAGCATAGCCGTAGAGGCTGAGCAGCACGCTGACGTCGGCCAGGACGGCGAACTGCTGGCCGAGGTTAGGCGAGGCGGTCGCGACAGCCACCAGGCTGATAAGGACGCCCGCCGACAGCAGGTTGATCGCCGAGACCCGCTCGCCCGCGCGGGTGCGGAAGACGGCGGGAAAGACCCCGGCGTCGGCGCCGGTGCGGCTGGTCTCGCTGACCACCAGGATCCAGCCGGTCAGGCTGCCCTGGGCCCGCAACATGGCGCAGATCGCGATCACGCCGGCCAGGCCGACGCCCAAGACCGCCTGCCCCGCCTCGGCGAACGGTGCGCTGGAGCGGCCCAAGGCCGCGTTCGGCAATACGCCCATCAGCACGCTGCAGGCGCTGATATAGAGCACAGCCACCACCACCACGCCGATCAGGCTGGCGCGCGGGACGTTTCGCGCCGGGTCGCGGACGACCCCGGCCGCGGCGGCCGCGCACTCCACGCCCAGGAAGGCGAAGAAGGCGGTGAGCGCCGACGACCCCAGAGCGGCCGGCACCGACAGGCCCTTGGGGTTCCAGGCCGCGAGGAAGACGCCGGGGTGGAAGGCGAACCAGCCCAGGGTCGCGGCGATGATGACCGGCGCCAGGCCGACCACCAGGGTCGCGCCCTCCACCCGCGCCACCGCCCTGGGGCCGACCCAGACGGCCGCGACGCTCAGCCAGATCGAGGCCAGGGTCAGCATCAGCCGCGGCCCAGGGGCGGCCAGGGCGGGCGCGAGGTATCCGACGGCGCCGGCGACGGCGAGGGCGATCGGCGCCATCCCGATCCAGCAGCCGGCCCAATAGGTGGCGGCGATCTGCACCCCGAAGAACGGGCCGAGGCCCGCCTCCACATAGTCCGGCAGGCCCTTGGCCTGGGGCGCCACGCCGGGCAGCCAGGCGAACACGCCGGCGACGGCCAGCGCCGCGGCGGTGGCGGCGACCCAGCCCAGGATGGAGATCGAACCCACCGCCGCCAGGCTGACCGGCAGCAGGAAGATGCCCGAGCCCACCATGCTGCCGGCGACCAGGCCGATCGCCCCGAACAGGCCCACCGATCCGTGATGGGAGGAGACGGCGGGCGGCGGCGGAAGCTCGCCGGCGTCGGTTGCGGCCATCCGGAGTCCCCCGACCCTGACGCCGGGCTGCGGCGTCCGCGGAGCTTCGCGCGGATCGGCGACGGCGCCTAGATGGGCGAAAACACCGGGACCGGCGGCCCGCCCTCGGTCTCCTGGAAGCGCACCTTCACCCGCTGGCCGATGGCGAGCGCGTCGGGGCCCACGCCCAGGAAGTTGGTCAGCACCGCCGGCCCTTCGTCCAGGGTGACGTAGCCGATGGCGTAGGGGCCGGTCGGCGACCGGCGCATCACCGAATAGGTGTAGATCACACCCTCGCCGGGGCTCTCGACCCACTCCGTCTCGCCCGAGGCGCAGAAGGGGCAGATGGCGCGCGGATACCAGTGGGCCTTGCCGCACGCGACGCAGCGCTTGATCAGGAAGCGGCCTTCCTTGGCCGCGTCCCAGAAGGCCTGCGTCTCCAGATTGACCACCGGCGCCGGGATCGGCCGGGTCATCGGGGCGTTCGGATCGCGTTCCTCAGACATCTTAGGCCTCCCGTTCCAGAATGACCGTCGCCGAGCCGTGGCGGGTGCCGAGCGAGCCGCCGGTGCCGTGGGCGATGGCCAGGTCGCAGTTGGCCACCTGCACCTTCGGATGCGCCTCGCCGCGCAGCTGGCGCACCGCTTCGATCACCTTGGTGATGCCGCCGCGGTTGGTGGGGTGGTTGTTGCAGAGCCCGCCACCGTCGGTGTTGAACGGCAGCTTGCCGACGCCGCTGATCAGGTTTCCGTCGGCGACGAACCGGCCGCCCTGGCCCTTCTCGCAGAAGCCCAGGTCCTCGATCTGCATCAGCACCGTGATGGTGAAGCTGTCGTAGATCGAGGCGTATTTGATGTCCGCGGGCGTCACGCCGGCTTCCTCAAAAGCCTTCGGTCCTGACCAGACGGCGCCTGAGTGGGTCAGGTCCAGATCGAGCCCGCCGCGCGGGCCCTTCGGCGCCTCGCCCGCGCCCCGCACCCGGACCTTCGGACGGTTGAGTTTCTTCGCCACCTCCGGGCTGGTGACGATCAGGGCGCCGCCGCCGTCGGTGACCACGCAGCAGTCCAGCAGATGCAGCGGGTCGGCGATCATGCGGGAGTTCACGACGTCTTCGACCGTCACCACGTCGCGCAGGAAGGCGTGCTCGTTCCACTGGGCGTGATGGCTGGCGGCGACCTTGATCCAGGCCAGCTGCTCGGACGTGGTGCCGTACTCGTACATGTGGCGCATGGCGCACATGCCGTAGGTGTTGTGGGTCGAGCCGCCGTAGATGTTCTCGAACCCGGCTTCCGGCGCGGGCTCGCCGCCACCGCCGCGTCCGCCGCCACCGCCCCGCGCCTGGCGCGGCCGGCCGGCGAGCGTGATCAGGGCCACCGAGCACTTGCCCGCCGCGATGGCCTCGGCTGCGTGGCCGACATGGACGATGTAGGACGAGCCGCCGGTCTCCGTGGAGTCGAGATGCCGGACGTTCTTCAGCCCCATGTAGTCGATCATCGACAGGCCGCCGAAGCCCGGCGCGTCGCCGGCGCAGAAGTAGCCGTCGACGTCGTCCTTCGACAGGCCGGCGTCGGCGAGCGCGCCAGCCGCGCACTCGGCGTGCAGCTGCGGCGTCGTCTTGTTCGGCGCGTCGCGGAGCGGATGCTCGAACGCGCCCATGATGTAGGCCTTGCCTTTGATACTCATCATGCTCCCCGGAAATGAGGGTCTCATCCAAAATCATCGTCATCCTCCGGTCGCCCGAAGAGGCGATCCGGGGGACCCAAGCGGCCTTGCCGATCTATCAGCTCAGCGTGGGTCCCCCGGATCAGCCTGCGGCTGACCGGAGGATGACGGGCGTGGGAGTCAGGCGGCGTCCTTCTTCACGCGGGCGTCGCGCAGGGCGGTGCGGCGAACCTTGCCGGCGTCGTCGCGCAGAGGCTCGTCGACGAACTCATAGCTGCGCGGCTGCTTGTAGCTGACCAGGCGGTCGGAAAGGTGGGCCTTCAGGTCGTCCTCGCTGACCTGGCCTTTCGCCTGGACGATGGCGTGGACGGTGTTGCCGAAGTCGTCGTTGGGCAGGCCGATCACCGCCACCGACTGCACCGCCGGGTGCTCCTCCAGCGCCGCCTCGACCTCGGCCGGATAGACGTTGGAGCCGCCCACCAGGATCATGTCCGTGCGCCGGTCGGCCAGGTAGAGATAGCCGTCCTCGTCGAACCAGCCGATGTCGCCCAGGCTTTCCCAGCCGCCCTCCATCACCTTGGCCGTCGCGCCGACGTACTGATAGGTCGGCGGCGCGCCTTCGGGTCGGCGCATGTAGATTTCGCCCACCTCGCGCGGGCCCAGGTCGCGGCCGTCCTCGCCCACCGCCTTCATCTCGCCGATGGTCACCCGGCCGACCGAGCCGCGATGCTCCAGCCATTCGGCGCCGGTGATGATGGTGACGGCCTGGGCCTCGGTGCCGGCGTAGAGTTCGAGCACCTTGTCCGGCCCGATCCAGCGGATGAAGGCCTCCTTCAGAAAGGCCGGGCAGGGCGCCGCCAGGTGCCAGAGAGTCTCCAGCGAGTCGACGTCGTACTTCTCGCGAACCGCGTCCGGCAGATGCCAGATGCGGTTCATCATGGTGGGCACGACATAGACCCAGGTGGCCTTGCGCTTCTCGATCTCGGCCAGGGTCGCCTCGGGATCGAACCTGGGCATCACCACCAGGTGGCAGCCCTGGGACATGGCGGCCATCATCATGCCGAAGCCGGCGTTGTGGTAGAGCGGCGCCGGCAGGACGGCGATGGAGTTGGGCGTCAGCCGCCAGCCGCCGATCTCCGGCGTCTCCTTCGGCGTCACCCCCGGCTGGCCGGAGAGGATCAGCTTGGGCCGCCCCGTGGAACCGCCGGACGTGGGCGCCTTGGAGACCGGCGCGGTGGCGTCGGGCAGATCGGAATCGTCACTGGCCTTCGCCGCGATGTCGGCCACGGTGACCAGCGGCCGGTCGATCTCGTGCTGGAAGTCGGCGATGACGATCGGCGTCCTGGCCAGCTCGACGATGGCTTCCAGCTCCGCCTTCGGCAGGCGGAAGGACACCGGCTGCGGCGTCGCGCCCAGCTTCCAGATCGCGTAGCAGGCCTCGACGAAGCCGATGCTGTTGGGCAGGCCGATGGTGACCATGTCGCCGTGCTTCACGCCCAGAGCCTGCAGCCCGCGCGCCAGCAGGTTCGTGCGCCGGTGCAGCTGTGCGTAGGTCAGGGTGGTTTCGCCGCTGCTCACCGCCGGTGCGTTCGGCTGGAAGGTCGCGTGCTGCTTCAGCTTCGCGCCCAGCGAGATCATCTCGGTGGCCTCGATGGTCCCGAAGGCGGTCTGTTGCTGGATGGTCGTCTCTTCAGCCATGGCGTCGTCCCAATTGTTCGGCGGCCTTGTCACCCGCCCGTCCGGCAATGCGCTTGATCCGCCGCAATGATCGGCGGGTCGCCACTCTCCCCATCCGGCCCCACCGCCGCAAGGGCCTGGTTTCGAGGCCTTGGTTTCCGAGCCCCGGCTTCCTAGCTGGAGCCCAAGAGGGCGACGCGACGGGAGTAGAGGCTGATGATGGACGGCAATGTGGCGGCGACCTTCGCCGAGCGGCAGAAGGGCGCCCTGCCCGGCGAGCTTGGCCTGCAGTGGGATGAGGTCGCCAACGGCCGCGCGTCGGGCTGGTTCACGGTGGAAGGCCGCCACATGGCGCCCAACGGCTTCCTGCACGCCGCCTCGGTGATCGCCCTGGTCGACAGCGCCTGCGGCTATGCCTGCCTCGCCAGCCTGCCGGAGGGCGCGACCGGCTTCACCACCATCGAGCTCAAGGCCAACTACCTGGGCACCGCCAAGGCCGGCGAGACCGTCGAATGCCAGGCGCGCCTGGTCCACGGCGGGCGCATGACCCAGGTCTGGGACGCCGAAGCCGTCAACCGCGCCACCGGCAAGACCATCGCGCTGTTCCGCTGCACCCAGATGGTGCTCTGGCCAAAATAGCTGCGCTCAAGCGCCACTCTTGCGCCGGCGGGGTCGGATGAGTAGGTTCCGCGCCTCGCTCAGCGGACCCCCTCATTTCCGGGTCCGATACCGGCTCTGGAGAGGTGGCTGAGTGGTCGAAAGCACCGCACTCGAAATGCGGCGTGCCTTCACGGGCACCGTGGGTTCGAATCCCACCCTCTCCGCCACGGCCTGAAAAAGGCTAGACTGAGCAACAGCTTACTGATTTTTATGGAGTTCTCGTTGCCGCCAACTGCAAAAGGGCGGTGCAAATGGCGTTGCGTATGGTGAAGTTGGAGCGTGACCCGAAGACGGGCTCTTGGAAGAGCCGCAAGGTGATCCCGGCGGACGTGCGGGCCGCCTATGGGAAGCAGAACGAGACCCCTACGTGGCCCGCGAAGCTGCCTCCGGCTGAGGCCAAAGCGGCGTGGTCGGCGTGGCTTTCGGAAGTCGAGACGCGGATTGACCGGCTGCGCAAGGCCGCCACCGCAACGCCCGTCAGCCTCAGCCACAAGGAGATCGTGGCGCTCGCAGGGCACTGGTACGCCGGGATGGTCCAGCGGTTCGAGGCCGATCCCGGTGACATCAATGGCTGGGAGGCCGCGTCATTCCAGCTAGAGCCCGCAGACGAGGAGGCCGCCTATGCCGCCCACTTGCGAGGCGAGCGCTATGAAGGACCGGCGAAGACGCTTCCGGCTCTTGTCGCGGACCTCGACGCCCTCCTGGAGATGGAGGGGCTGACGGTCGATGCCGAGACGCGAGACGCTATCCTGGAGAGAATGCACGATCTCTATGGGCACCTCGCCCGACTGATGATGCGCCGCGCCACGGGCGACTATGGGGCGGACCCCGTTGCCCCAACCCTGCCTCGTTGGGAAGCGCCTTCGGTAGCCGCCATTACGCTTCCAGGTCCTTCGGTCGAGATCGCTGGGCTCTTCGATGCCTATGTGGCGGAGCGGAAGCCCGCACCCGCGACCGTCAAGGCGTGGAAGCGAATGATCGATGGGCTGATTGCCTTCCTCGGTCACAGCGACGCGCGGGCTGTCACGGCTGACGACGTCATCCGGTGGAAAGACGCCCTCCTTGTGCCCCAGGAAGACGGCAAGCTCCGCTCCGCACTCACCGTCAACGACAACTACTTGGCAGCAGCGCGGGCCGTGTTCGGCTGGGCGTTGGACAATCGACGCATCGCCTCCAATCCGGCGGCGGGCGTGAAAGTCCGCATCCCGAAGAAGGTGCGTCTGCGCGACCCCGATTTCACCGACGATGAGGCGAAGATCATCTTGAAGGCGACGCTGGCTGAGTGCCCCTCGACCTTAACCGCCGAGCGGAAGTTGGCGCGTCGTTGGGTCCCCTGGCTCTGCGCTTACACCGGCGCGCGGGTGAATGAGATCACGCAGTTGCGCGGTGAAGACGTGGCCGAGGTGGAGGGCGTCTGGACCATCTGGATCACGCCGGAGGCGGGGTCCGTGAAGACGAGCATCGCGCGCCGGGTCCCGCTTCACGCCCACCTGATCGATCAGGGCTTCCTTGATGTCGTCGAGGCCAACGGGAAGGGGCCATTGTTCTATGACGCAGCGCTCCATCGCGGCGGCTCTGACGGGAACCCGCAGTACAAGAAGACCGGCGAGCATCTCGCGCGTTGGGTTCGGGAGATCGGCATCGTGGACCCCAGGGTGCAGCCAAACTACGGGTGGCGGCATCGCTTCAAAACCGAGGCCCGCCGCGCTGAGATCGCCGCCGATGTTCGCGATGCTATCCAGGGTCACGCCGCGAGGACCGAGGGCGAGCGCTATGGGAGCTTCCCCATCGCCGTGCTGTCGAAGGCCGTTGAGCGGCTGCGGCGTTACGACGTGAGCTGACCGCTGGCGTCGCCTGGGGACAAGACGTGCTCGTCCCTAAACCGCTACCAGTTACCCTCCGGGTCCCTCCCTCCGTGGAGACGAGCGGGGTCGGTGTGAGATCGGAGAGGGGCAGGGACTACCGACAGTGTCCCTTGCTCAGTCCAACGACTGTGAGGGGCAACCCTATGGTGCCTCTGTACGTCTGACCTCCAGTGTGGGGGTGATCCCCGCCTTCTCTTCAAAGCGCCTCGTGAGGAACCCCATGGCGAGCGTCTCGTGCGTGGCGGGGACCAGGATGCTGTCGTGGACAGGTAGCGACGGCACGCCAGCCTCGATCAGGTCCAGCATCGTCGCGATGATTGCCTCGCTCTCAACGAACATCAGCTCCGGCCAGCTTGCACCAAGGGAGGTGAAGTCGCGCAAGATCGCGTGCTTCAGCATCACCGCCGCTTCCAGCGCTCTCGGCTTGTGCGAGCTGGTCAGGCTGCGGCCCGGATGGTCACTCGCGAAGTCCTCCTTGTGTCGGGCGGACCACCTTTCCAGCGGCTTGCCGTTGGTGATGCTAGCGGTGATCCAGGTCTTCACCACCGAGCGGTCGAACCCGGCGATCTCGTAGGGGTCCTTTGCGAGGTCGATGGGCTCCTGCATCAGCCCGTGCAGGATGGTCAGGTACGAGGCCCTGATGTCGATCTCGACCACCGGCTCTCCGTCTAACCGCATGGCCAGCCGCTTCGTCTTCTTCTGTTGCTGGTAGGCATCCCGGCCGACTGCGTAGAGGCGACCGCCCATGTTCCAGCGGAAGGCGGGGGCGTCGCCATGCTCGAACTGGCGGAAGAAACCCCGGTAGGTCCCGCCCGCGATGTCCACCCCTTCGAGGAACCTGGAGATCGTGGCGAGCTGGGCCTGGATCGCCTGGACCTCTGGGCAGTCCGGGACGGGCATGTCCGCCGAAGGGACCAGGTAGCCCGCCTCCGTTCGCCTCTTGGCCGACTTCAGGACCACGCGCGGTGGCTCCGGGGTGGGTCGGGCTGGGGACGGGAAGTGATCGCCGCCACAGCCCATGACCACGCCGTGTTGCTCCGCCAGCGCTAACAAGCGTGGGGTCGCGCGGAACCGCGCCGATTGCGCTTTTGACAGCGCCACCTTCACTCCGTCCCCGAAGTCATGCTTGGCGGGGCTGAAGCCGGGGTAGCGTTCGGCGAGACCCTCGCTCGTAAGGTAGGCCAGCACGGCGCGCACGTTGTCCGCCGTGACCGGGGTCCGGCTGAAGCTGTTCGTCTGGGTCGAACGATAGACGAGCCCGCCCCACGCCCCCCATCCATCGGCGGTGAGCAAGTCTCCGACGAACGCCGCGACGGTCCTCTGGAGCTTCGCCAGCGCCACCTCGCCGCGCCTGTTCGTCCTGGCTCCGGTCCGCCGCTGGTGGTCGTCCAGCGCCAGCGTCAGCGCCTTAGCGAGGCTCTCTGCCTCGGCGGTGTCCGCCGTCCGGGTCAGCATGGAGTAGTGCGAGGCCGCCCTAAGGTAGGGCGCGCGCTGTTCGGGGCTCATGGCTTGGAGGTCGAGGTCTCCCGCGTGCATCAGGCCAGCTCGTCCAGGTCGGCGTGCAGCTCTTGCACGGCGCTCGCATTCTCCTCGCGAGCCTCGCGCTCCTTCCTGGCGATTTGCGCCCCGGCGATCCCCATGGCCTCGATAAGCCACGCGCCCAGGACCGCCGTGGCCCGTGGCGTCATGTCCGAATAGGTCGTGCGCGTCTTGCCGGTCGCTGCGTCCGTGTACGCTGTGGCGCTCGCCTCCGTCAGCCCGCGCACCCGGCGAACCACCTGCGCCCGGAAGGCTTCATCGGAACGGAACCGACGTGGGTGTGTGTCCTGCATGACAACCATCGCGGCGACCGTCACCAACACTTCACGCGGCTCCACGAGGGCGGCGAGCCGTAGCGCTTCGCGGGCCGCCAGGACGTCCCAAGCGATGCTAGCGCGGCCATGCTCGTAGGCGGCCACCACCCCCGCCGCGTGCGCCTGAACGGCTTTCCACCGGGCCTCCAGTTTGCCCCACGCGGGGTTGCTGGCGTTCCTCGCGATCCACTCCAGGACGATCTCGCGGAAGGGCTTCAGATCGGCCTTTGTGACCCCCTTCTGGTCCGGGTGTCCGTGGCGGCGAAGGGCTGACTTGTGGGCGGCGCAGTAGTTGGAGAACTTGGAGGCGGTAGGTCGGCCGCAGCCACTCGCGGCACACATCTGGAACATGCGAACTCTCGACTTGTGCGGCTGTTTCTGCACCCGTGGTCAGGAAGACAGACGCGCTTGGAATAAGGAAGACGTTGCCGCGCGGGGCGGCTCCTAGGATCAGGCGGCAGTCGCCTCGCCGGTCTCCTTCAGGACCCGATAGACGCTCGCCCGCCCGATCCCAAGCCGCCGGGCGATCTCCGCCGGGCCAACGCCCTCCGCCTTGAGCTTCGCGACCTCGCCCGCGTCGATGGTGGCGGGCCGCCCCTGATAGACCCCCGCCGCTTTCGCCTTGGCGATCCCGTCTGCCTGACGCTCCTTGCGGATGTCCGCCTCGAACTCCGCGAAGCTCGCCAGGATGTTCAGCAGGAGCCGCCCCTCGGAAGTCGTGGTGTCCATGCCGGTCTGCTGGAGCGCGCGGAAGCCGACGCCCTTAGCCGCGAGGCCGTCCACGATTTGCCGCAGATCGGTGATCGAGCGGGCCAGCCGGTCCAGCCGGGTGACGATCAGCACGTCCCCATCACGAACCCATGCCAGCGCATCCGCGAGGGCGTCCCGGCCATCGGTGGTCCGGCCGCTCCGCTTCTCGGCGAAGACTTTGTCGCAACCGGCGGCGCGCAACAGGTCCTCCTGGACCTCCAGGCTCTGCCCTGCCGAACTCACCCGCGCATAACCAACAAGCGCCATCTCGCCGTCTCCTTTGGGTCTAAGACCCTGAAGACCTAACGTCTCGAAAAGTCCCAGTCAACCCATACGAGACGGAAATGGCGGGGTGGCGAGACGCTTCGCGTGGGTACACCCAGCGAGACAGACGGTTGGTCAGGTCTGGGGGGCGGCCCGCAGCAGCGCGGCAAGGTCAGCGTCCAGGGCGGCGTTGCTTCGCTCCATGGCCGCTATGAACTCCTCAAGGGCTTGACCCACCTCAGCTGTGGGGAACGACCGATCCCGGAGCGTCTCGGCGACGATGCGCTGTTCGTGGTCGGTGAGACAGCGGATGACGCAGCGTGCGCCTTCCCACGCCTGGATCGCGCGGAGCTGGCGCAGCTCGTCGGATGGCGTCTTGTGGATCGCGTTGATCGCCTCAATCGATGTGGCTTGAAGCAGGTTCGCCGCTCGCAAGACCCGCAAGGTCATAACGAGCCGGACGCCGAACGAGGTGACCGCCACCGCGCCCACGACCACCAACACGAAGAGGACCACTTGCACGCCGTCGGCTCCCTCTGCCGTTTCGATGGGCAGTGTTATGGCGCGATCTCAATGGGTCGTAAATACCGTGGTCGCTAAAGCCGCATCGCCGGACGCTCGCCTCGATGGTTCGGGTCTCCGGCAAGACAGACAGAGATCAGCAGCTCAAGCAGCTCGGCCGGGCCATCCGCGCCCGAAGGGAAGCCCGCGGGGTCAGCCAGGAAGCCCTCGCCGACGCCGCCCAAATGGACCGCGCGCACATGGGGAAGATCGAGCGGGGGGAGCGGAACGTCACCCTGCTGAACCTCCTCAAGATTGCGGCGGCTCTGGAATGTCGCGCGTCGGAAATCATGGCGGGGGCTGCGCTATGACGGCGGGGGGCAGGGGGGGATACCGCGCGTCCTCGCCTCGTGATGTCGCCTGACAAATGCGTGGCAAAAAACATCCACTGGACACCGAGGTCTTGGCCGCTGCCGGGATGTCACTATAGCGAGCTGGTAAATCGGCAGGCACTCCGCTCCGCTGGACGCTTCCGTTGTCTCAGTGCACCTGGACGCGCCCCATGCTAGCTACGCTGTGTGGATCACAGCGCTTCGGATCACCCATGGACAACCTGCCCGACCTCCTCTCTCCCATAGAACTCTCGCTGGACCAGCTGTTGCTGGACCCGAACAACCCCCGCTTTTCAGAGCTAGGCGAGGTCCTGAACTCCATCCCCGAAGGCCGCTTCGCCGACGAGAAGGTCCAGGCGAACACCTACGAGAAAATGCGCGATCCAATGTTCGACGTGGCCGAACTCCGGGACACCATCAAGGCCATCGGATTTCTGCCAATGGACCGCGTTGTGGTGCGTGAGTGGAAGGTAAAGACGGAACCGACCAGGTACGTCGTGATCGAGGGCAACAGACGCGTCACGGCGCTCAAATGGTTGGTTGGGCTGCACGAAATCGGCAAGGAGACCTTCGACGAAGGCCGCATCAAGAACTACACCCAACTTGAGTGCTTGTTGCTGAATGACGATCTGGCGTCGCCTTCCGCCAGCCTAATCCTTCCGGGTCTGCGCCACGTCTCAGGTATCAAGGAGTGGGGACCGTATCAGAAGGCTAAGGCGGTCCATGCCCTGCGGAGTGGCGGGCTCTCGCCCCAAGAGGCGGCCCAAAGCTTGGGGCTCTCGACGCGCGCAGCCAACAGCTCCTACCGCTGTTTTGTCGCGCTTGAACAGATGGTGGCGGATGAAGAGTTCGGCGAGTTTGCCGAGCCGAAGATGTATAGTTATTTCGAAGAGGTCTTTAAGAGACCTGTTGTTCGAGGTTGGTTGAACTGGAGCGACGAGAAAGAACGGTTCTGCGACCAACAACGTTTGCACGAGTTCTACAGTTGGATGCTCCCGCACGGTGAGGACGGAACCGAAAGCCCGAAGCTCCCAGAGGCTAAGGCAGTGCGTGATCTGTCCGAAATTCTTGAGGATGAGAGCGCACTGAACGTCCTCCGCTCGCCGGAAGGAACGCTTACACGGGCGCTCGCGCGGTACCAAGTGGACCATCCGGAAGACTGGTATCCGAAGGTGCTCGCGGCCGAAGCTGCCCTCAAATCCCTAACGCCCGACATGTTGCGCAACATGGATGAGGCCACAGTGGTCAGCCTTCAGGATTTAGGCCAACGGATCACACAGGCATTAAGCGACCGCGACAAGCTCGCCACTGAGTAGGTGCCGTGAGTGTACCATCCTCTCAGGTCGCAGCCACTTGGGTTAAGTCAGAGATAGTATCCATTGAATGGGCGCCTCTGACTGACGTCTGCTTTCTTGCCGTCAAGAATAAATGGACTGGGAAGAGTGAGGAGGAAGTTTGGGACTATGTTGAGAAAAACTTAGAATATATCGCCGAGCACTTACGCAACGAAGCGTCGATGTGCCTTGTTGATGGTTCCGCCCCCAAATTCCATATTGACGAAGAGCAACCGCCTTACGTCAAAGCGGTCGGTACTCCGACCTCTGAATTGCTCGTTCACCTCAGGAGTATCGATCCATTCAAGGTCGAGGATATTTGCGCTGAAATTCTCAAAGGGTTTGGGGCTGCCGCTCAACCCACCCCGCGCACCGCCGATGGCGGCATCGATTTCATCGCGGCAAACCTGAACATCGTGCCCGAGGGATTCGCCGTCCCCATCGGCTGCCGAGCGACGATTATTGGGCAGACTAAGCGATACAAGGACGGCAACGCTATTACAGAAAAGATGCTGCGCGAGTTCGTGGGAGCCGGATTGCTCCGGAAGCACGTCCTCCAGGCGGAAGGGAGGATTGCCCCGCTCACACCGGTAATCTTCGCGTTCTGGACAACCTCCGATTTTGAGCTGAACGCCAAGAAATACGCTCGCGACGTCGGGCTCTGGTTCATGGACGGTCACACCTTAGCGACCTACGTCCATTCCCTCGGCCTGGCCGATATGGTCATGGCGCTCCCAACCGTCGCCCCCATGGGGCAAACTTAGTGCCATGCGCGGCCCTCACCGACGAGGCCAATCAGGGTGTGCTCGGCCAGGCGGAATGGGAGGGGTACGTCTTACCCTGCCACGTCCGCGTCGGGTTCACCCGCCAATAGCGCGTTGGTCCATGCTAGGGCGAGGTCGCAACTCCGATAGCGGCCGTAGCCTTCGACCTCCTGACGTTCGACGATTGGGAAGGTCGAGTAGATGTAGCGAATATCGTCGCGGGACTTGGTCGGCTCGGTGGGATCGAAGACGCCGTAGAGGATGAAGTAGATAGCGTCCAGCTTGGCGCGGAGCGCTAGGCGGCGGTCCTCATCCCATATAAAAGGCGGCAACACCTCACCGCTTTCATCGACGTGTCCCATGTCGCGAGCGAACGGCGCGAGATCGTGTGCTGTGTAGGTGAGCTCTAGGACTGCCTCACCCACGACCTCAGCGGCAGATTTTGGACCGAACGACCGAGAATATGCGGCGGGCGGAACAATCGGCAATTGCTCAACAATGAACCAATTCAGGTGTTGGCCCTGAATTTTCTGACGGGCGATGAAGTCGTAAATTATGGAGTTGAGGTTCGCTACCAGTAGCGCCAACCGTCTGGCGGAAGGCTTCTCTGTCCCCGGATCGACCTCGATTAGAGGCAGTGTGTTTCCTGCCGCTCCGCTTGGAATGATCGCGGCAATCATCGAGCGCACGTTGGTGGGGGCGGTGACGTCCTTAAATCCGAGCGTGAACGGGTGGCGTGCGATCCCTGCCGGAGGTGCTACCCAAAATTGCGGCTCAGCCTCCCAATTCGGATCGGCGTGTTGTCCTTCGGTCGCGGACAATGGCTGAGCCGGACGATTTTGATTGGCGGCGTTGACCACGACGCTTGCTGCGCGATGATCGAACGCTTGAACCATCTTGCCTTCAAAGAGGGGCATCCAGTCGCCCGTCGCCGAGCGGTAGTGATTGCCACCAACCCTCCAGGCCCCCTCCCGGTTCTCCAGTTCGGCGCGGGTGCGGAACTGGCCGCTATCGTTCGTCATGTGGAACACCGTTGCGTACCGCACGGGCCAGGCCGCCTCCGCGGTCCCGCTGGAGTGGTCTACGAGCACGGGCAAACGTCCGTAGACGGCGGTGGTCAATGCCATGTCGCGACGCGAGCGGAAGATGGGTGCTGTGCCGGTGTTGGGATTGACGCGCGCGAAGTCGCTTGCACTGATTTCGAAGACGCGATCCGGATCGCTAATTTCGGCGACCGCCTGAAGAAAGAACCCACAGCTAGCACTATTGAATTCGCGGGCAGGACTGGCGATCAGAGAGCAGAATTTGAAGCGGGTATCGACGTCCGGAAAAAACGGACCGATCCCGAGCCGAGTCCTCCGGTTTTCGAAATCATAGAGTGCCTTTAGGCGGCCCTTGGTCGCCACTTCCCTAAAGAAGGCCGAGGCCGAAAGGTCTGCGGCGATGCCGCTTGGCACCAGAAGGCCGACCATTCCCTGTGGCTTCACTAATGCAAATGCGCGTTCCACGAACAGGCTGTAGAGGTTCAAGTCACCCCGACCGAGTAGAGGATACTGGCCGCTATCACGGACCACCCGCAATGTGTCGGCAGCGCGCGCGTCGGCGTGCATGAAGTCGCCGAATAGGGGATCTTCGGCGGCCTTCAGCTCAGCGATCATCCGTGATCGATCAGATGCCCGCTGCGCCCGTGCAATCTCAGGCCGCCTTGCTGCGAACCACTCCACCTGTTGGAGCTTAATCCGGTCCCACGGGGGGTTGCCGACGACGGCGTCGAAGCCGCCCTTAATGTCCTGGTCTGCCCAATCGTCCCACACGCCGGGAAACGTGACCTGCCAGTTGAGGAAGCGTTCTTCGGAAATGAGCGCCCGCGCTCGGGAAAGGATGGTTGCGAAGCGATCTCCCTCGTCACGGCGGGCACGCTCAATGAGTGGCTCGCTGCGGCCCTGAGCGATGTCGATGGGGTTGCCAAATATGCCGTCGAGCCAAGCTCGCACGGCGGCCCGATCTCGCGCGTCGGTCAGGTTTAGCCAATCAAACGCGTGCAGGAGACTGACGAAGCTGTCGAGCGGAGCGACCTGGGTTTGAATACCGTAGTAGGTGTCGGCTGACTTGTGAGCCTCGGCAATTTCGACATCGACGAGGCGTTCGATCACCTGCATCTGAGCCGCCGCCGCTTGGGCGCTCTTCAGAGCACTTGCATAGAGCAGTTCGCCGCCGCCTCGGGTTATGGCCTTATCGAGCGCTGTGCGCACCCACAGTCCGAAGAGACTGTCGCCAGACCGTAGGTGATGGTCGATGAAGCTCAGAGGCGCCCCAACGGTGAAGGTGTGCAGCCAAAGCGCCACCTTCGCGAGTTCCACCGCCATGGGATTCTTGTCCACGCCGTAGACGCAGCGTTTCAAGACCATGCGGCGGACTATGTGGCGGTCGTCTAGTTGAGCCTCGTCAATGGTCCAACTCGCTGCCTCGGCGTTGTTGGCTATTGTGGCGCGGATCACCTCGATCTTCTCGGCGAGGGGCGAGACGTAGTGGACCGTGGCCCCAAGCGTCGCGACTTCCGCCATTGCCTCCAGGACGTGGTCGGCAAGCTTATCGACCACGCTCACAAGGAAGTGGCCCGAGCCCATGGCGGGATCGCAGACGCGCAGATTCAAGATCGCCTCGGCCGGATCAACGCGACGCAAGTCACGTTGCTGGTCCAGTTCCCCTGCATCGGCATCGAGGCCGGCAAGCGCAGCGTGGAAAGCGTCGAAGCGTTCCGAGATCAGCGGCTCCAGAGTTTCGTCGAGCACTAGGGCGACGAGTTCATCGGGGGTGTAGTAGCTGCCGGTATTTCTGCGGGCGAACAGGTTGGGGCGAACGGACAACAAGCCAGCGTGCCCATCGTCGGTGGGCTCACGCACGATCTCGAATTCCAGGAGCCGTTCGTAAATCGACCCCAGTTGCTGCACGCTGAGGTCGCGGTAGTTGATGTACCGGCTCTCCCCGCCGGAGCGGTCGTATGAGAGCGCGTCGAGGGCATGGGCCATGGTCGCGTCGCCGATCCGCACCCGCTCCAAAAGCGGAGTCCGTTCAGGGGCAAACAGCCCCCCGTTGTACGGCGGCAAACCAACGGTGCGGTCGCCTTTGTCGATCATCCGCGCCAGGTCTGCGATGTGGTTCCAGGTGCGGGTTGCGCCCACTGAAAACACGTCGCCTTCGGATACCCGTCGGCCGATTTCCTGGCGCAGGGGCCGAAGCGCATAGCCGTCATACCGGGCATCTCGAACCGGTAGGAGGTCGCGATCTTCCGCATAAAGGAGGAAGAGGAGGCGATAGAGGAGCACCAGCGACGCCTCGCGAACCTCTTGAAGTGGACTATCGGGCGAGGCTTCGGCAATCGCTGCGGCCAGACTCGGGAAGACTTGTTCGAAGACGAGCTTGGACAGGCTCGTCGCGACGCGCTCCTCATAGAACGCGGCTTCGTTCCTGGCGCGCTCATGAAATGAACGGTTGTCGGCACCGTCACGAATGAACGCGTCCCGGCCAAACATGACTCCGAAGACCCGCAACCAATGTTCGCGGTCGTCATCCGTCGCGAACAGGTCGGACCCGCCGTCGAGACCAAGCACCCTGGCTAGGTCGATCTCCAGAAACTCCTCGGAGACTGACCGCGCGCCCGCCCAATAGAGCCGCCAGCGGGTTCCGTTGGTCAGCACCCCCCAGCGGAGTCCGCCGCCGGTGAGATCGTCAATCCGCCGCAGGTAGCGCAGCATCTGGGTGGAGGGGGCGGTAGCTTCATCCCGTCCGGAAGCGCGGTCGAGGGGCCGCGCCCATCGCTTACTTTCTACGACCGCGACCCCGTGCGCATAGCGCCGCCACTGGTCCCCCTGGGCGTTTGCAGCGGTCTTCGCATCTGTGTTCGCGAAGAGAAGGCCATCGGGTACGTCGTCGCGCCCGGTGGCGCTTAGGTTCTGTTGGCGCAGAGAGTCCGACCAGCCCAGCGCGGTTAGAACCGGCCAGATAAAGTCGTCTTCGGTCTGGCTCTCATTCGTTCGCGGGCTTTGGGGGAATGCCGAGGCGATTTGG
This sequence comes from Pseudomonadota bacterium, assembly GCA_018241625.1. Lineage (GTDB taxonomy): Bacteria > Pseudomonadota > Alphaproteobacteria > Caulobacterales > Caulobacteraceae > Phenylobacterium. The sequence continues at coordinate 30,390 of JAFEDM010000462.1, forward strand.
CCAAGGCGTTCTCGCAACGCTTCGGCGTTTATCGCCCGGTAGGCCGGTGACGCCGTGATCCCCTCGACGAGATAGTCGGTCGAGAAGAGCGAGCCGGATGTGAAAAGGCTTGAGTCGGACAACGGTTACCCCCTGCGCGGACACTATGGGGCGGCCCGGTCGGTGTCATTCACGACGTCGCGGCGTCGCGAGATAGACCGGTGAACACCGCGTACATCGACGAGCCGATGCGCAGGCACGGCATGAAGCAAGCCAAGGGCTTCTGCAGGAGGTCACCGCGAAGCCACACTAGCTAGCCTGGACTATTTCTTGCGGCCGCTTGGCTTGGCAGCGCCTTGGCGCACCGCAACCGACTTGTCCGCCATCACCCTGCCGCCCGATGGGTGACCCTTCCGCAATTCTTTGCTGGCGTCTGTTAGCTCCCGCTTGGTGGGAGGTTTGATCGTTTCTTTCTTGGCCATGCTTTTGCTCCACCATTCCGTGCGCGACTCGGGATCGCCCACCTATGGTATCATGGGCATCTCGCACCCTTACATTCTGCTCGACGACGTGAGCCGGGGTGGCTATGGGAAGCTGCAAAGGCGGACTGCAAAACGGAAAAATCGGTCGCGACGAAATCACGTAAAATCAGTATGTTAGGTGGAATTTTGTGTAGTCCCACCCTCTCCGCCAGCCATCGAGGCGCCGCTTCACCAGGATCGAACCTACGCCTTTGAATTGAGTGGCGCACGGCGCTGCGGCGGAGGGGTTCGAATCCCACCCGTCCGCACTGGGCTGTCGCACAAGCTTCACCGTTCCAAGGCGCGGAATGATGTTCGGCGGGTGTTGACTCCTGACCTAGCGTCAAATCTCTATCGAAACCCGATATCGCCAGCCGAGGCGATCGGGTTGGGGACGGACCTTGGGGCAGATCAGGCTGTTGTCCTTGGCGGGGCTGCTGGCGGCGGCTTCAGCGTGGCCGGCGGCCAGCGCGCCCGAAGCTGGGCCGGCGGCGCAGACGCTCGGGCTGGGCGCGGCGCTGGAGATCGCCGACCGCTCCTACCCCGCCGTGAAGGCGGCGCTGGAGGAGAAGGTGGCGGCCGCCAGCGGGGTCGACGCGGCGCGCGCGGCCTATGTCCCGCAGGTGAACCTGCTCTGGCAGATCAACAAATCGACCATCAACAACATGACCGGCCTGCTCTTCCCGCAGGGCGTCCTTCCCTCGATCTCCGGGCCGGTCCTGCCCTCGCAGTCGACCATGGCCTGGAACGAAGGCGCCGGCGTGCTGGTGGATTTCACCGCCCTCGACTTCGGCGTGCGGCGCGCCAGGCTGGACGCGGCCAAGGCCGGCGCCAAGGTGGCGTCGCAGACCTATGAGCTCACCCGGCTCCAGGTGATGGACGCCACCGCCAACGCCTACCTCAACGTGCTGGCGGCGCAGGCGCTGGTGCGGGCGGCGCAATCGAATGTGGAGCGGCTGCACGCCTTCCGCCTTTCGGTGAAGACCCTGGTGGACAACAAATTGCGCGCCGGCGTCGAGGGCGAGCAGGCCGCCGCCGCCGAGAGCCTGGGCCAGACCCAGTTGATCGCCGCCCAGGGCCAGCTGGACGGCCAGCGGGCGACTCTCGCCAAGCTGCTGGGCCGCCCTGTGGAGGGCTTGGCGCTCAGCGATCCGGCGCTGGACGCGGCGGAGGGGCCTGCGGCCGCGCCGGACGCGGCCGCGCTGGCCGGTCACCCGGCCGCCCAGGCGCAGGCCGCCAAGGTCAAGGAACAGAAAGCCGAGCTTCGCGCCATCGACCGGTCCTTCGCACCGAAGGTGGACCTGCTGGCGAGCGCATCCGGCCGCGGCTCGGGCAAGTCGGCGACCGGCGTCTACCAAGGCGGCGGCGCGGGGCTGAACATCGACACGCACAACTGGGGCGTCGGCGCGCAGGTCACCCTGCCCTTGGGGGCCTATCCGCTGCTGATGGCGCAGCACAGGGCGCAGAGCGCCCAGGTGAACGCCGAGCAGGACCGCTACGACCTGACGGTGCGCGAGCTCAACGAGCGGCTGGCGCAGGCGGGGGCCGCCGTGCGGACCGCGGAGGCGACAGCTCGTGAGACCCCGCTGGCGCTGGCCGCGGCGCGCGCCGCCGAGACGCAGCAGCGCGCGCGCTACACCTCCGGCCTGGCGTCCGCCGTGGACATCACCGCCGCCGAGGCGGCGCTCGCCCAGGCCGAGGCCCAGGACGCCGTGGCGCGGGTCAATGTCTGGCGGGCCTGGTCAGGCTACAGCGTCGCGACCGGGGACTTCTCGGCGCTGCGCGCGAAGCTTGGCCAGAAGTAGGGGCGCCGACCGTGTGGCTCATCCGCCTGGCGCTGCGACGTCCGATCAGCATGGTGGTGCTGGCGTTCGCGCTCCTGCTGTCGTCCGGCCTGGCGATCACCAAGAGCCGCATGGACATCCTGCCGGACCTGAACGCGCCGGTGATCTACGTCGCCCAGCCCTATGGCGGCATGAGCCCCCAGCAGATGGAGGGCTTCGTCTCGTACTATTACGAGTACCACTTCCTCTACATCGACAACGTCGAGACGGTGGAGGCCAAGTCGATCCAGGGCGCCTCGCTGCTGCGGATCACCTTCCACCCCGGCACGGACATGAGCCAGGCGATGGCCGAGACCATCGCCTATGTGAACCGCGCGCGGGCCTTCATGCCACCGGGCACGGTCTCGCCGTTCGTGGTGCGCTTCGACGCCGGCACCCTGCCGGTGGGCTATCTGGCCTTCTCCAGCCCGAGCAAGACCCTGGGCGAGATCCAGGACGCGGCGCTGAACCGGGTGCGTCCCGCCTTCGGCACCTTGCCGGGCGTCTCCTCACCGCCGCCGTTCGGCGGCAACCAGCGCACCATCGTGCTCAGCGTCGATCCGAACCGGCTGCACGGCTTCGGCCTCACCGCCAGCGACCTGCTGCAGGCCCTGGTGACCGGCAACAGCATCCAGCCGGCCGGCGCCGCCGACATCGGCACGACCCAGACCCTGGTCACCACCAATTCCACCGTCGGCCCCATCGACGACCTGCTGAACATCCCGGTGAGGACCGCGGGCCAGGCGACGGTCTACATGCGCGACGTGGCGGCGGTCGCGGACACCGCCGACATCCCCGCCGGCTACGCCCTGATCGACGGCAAGCGCACGGTCTATATCCCGGTCACCAAGCACGCCTCGGCCTCGACCATCGCGGTGGTGGACGAGGTGAAGAAAAACCTGCCGCGCTTCCAGTCCCTGCTGCCCGACGACGTCACCGTCAGCTACCAGTTCGACCAGTCGAAGTACGTCACCGGCGCCCTGTGGTCGGTGGTCCGCGAGGGCGTGCTGGGCGCCCTGCTGGTGGGGCTGACCGTGATCGTCTTCCTGCGCAGCTGGAAGAGCGCGCTGATCGTGGTGGTCATGATCCCGCTGGTGCTACTGAGCGCCACCACCGCGCTGTGGCTCGCCGGCCAGACCATCAACATCATGACCCTGGGCGGCCTGGCGCTGGCCATCGGCGTGCTGGTGGACGAGGGCGTGGTGCTGCTCGAGCACATCGACGTCCTGCGCAAGTCCGGCCGGCCGCTGGGCCGCGCGGTGCTCGACGCCAGCGCCGAGGTGGCCGCGCCGCGCCTGCTGGCCATGCTGTGCATCGTGGCGGTGTTCCTGCCGGCCTTCTTCATGAGCGGGCCGGCGCGGGCGCTGTTCCTGCCGTTGTCGCTGGCGGTCGCCTTCTCCATGGCCGCCTCCTATGTGCTGTTCACGATCTTCGTGCCGATCTTCAGCAACTGGCTGGGAGAGCGCGAGGCGGGGGCCGAGCGGCCGCACTGGTTCGATGGCGTGCATCAGCGGTTCGCGCGCGGTCAGGAGCGCCTGGGCGGCCGCGCGGGGCCGCTGCTGATCGCCTATGCGGTCCTGGTGGCCGTCGTGGTGGCGGGCGGCGCGCTTCTGCTGCGGACAGAAATCTTCCCTTCGAGCGCCGCGCACGAGATCCGCCTGCGCATCGATGCGCCGGAGGGCACCCGGATCGCCGCCACCGAAGCCGAGGTCCAGCAGGTGCTGAAGGCGGTCGAGAAGGACGCCGGCCCCGGCAACGTCGCCCTGACCCTGGGCTACCTGGGCACCCAGGGCTCGTCCTATCCGATCAACCTGGTCTTCCTGTGGACCGGCGGCCCGCATGAGGCGGTGATGAACATCGCGCTGAAGGACGGCGCCTCGATCAGCGTGCGGGAGCTGACGGAACGGCTGCGCCGCGACCTGCCGGCCCAGTTTCCGGGCTCCACCTTCTCCTTCGAGCCGGGCGACCTGGTCAGCCAGATCATGAGCTATGGCGTGAGCTCGACCTTCGACGTGGCGGTGACCGGCCCGACCTATGGGGACGTGGCCAAGGTGGCCCAGAAGCTCAAGACCCGGCTGGCGGCCAAGCCGGAGCTGGCGGACCTGAAGTTCGGCCAGTCGCTGCGCTACCCGAACATCGACGTGCGCATCAACCGCATCACCGCCGGCGACCTGGGCGCCACCGCCGACAAGGTGGCCCAGGCGGTGGTTTCGGGCACGGCGTCCACCCGTTTCGTCGCGCCCAACTACTGGCGCGATCCCAAGTCCGGGGTCAGCTATCAGGTCCAGGTCCAGGTGCCGCAGGCGAAGATGACCTCGGTCGCGGCCATCGGGAACCTGCCGGTGGCGCAAAGCGGCGGGGTCGACGTCACCCTGGCCCAGGTGGCCGAACTGCGCAGCCAGACCGTGCCGGGCGAGCTCGACCGCCAGAACGGCCAGTGGCTGGTGAGCGTCACCGGCAACCTGAACAGGCCCGACGTGGGGCGCGCCGCCTCGGC